>JBCCUO010000234.1:0-6183 GCA_039196805.1 Planctomycetota bacterium
AAGCGTCTCGACTTCATAGTGCGAGTGGTTGGCGTAGTCGTCGCCGCCGGAGACTCGTGTGATCGCGGCATCGGTCGCGGGTTGCACCAAATCGACAAACGTCTGACTGGTCGTCCGTCCCCAATCCGTTTCCGTGGCGACGTACGGACCGCCTGCAGCTGCGGCAAGGACGGCGAGGGTGCCAACACGTCGGAACATAGATTGACTTCGATCAGCGGAACAACACAGACCCAGAGTGATGCATCGACGCTATGAAGTCGGCAGATCTCTCTTCCAACGCTGGGCGTCACGACCGTCGCCAACGGCCATAACGGAGCGGGCCACCGTTCCGTTCTTTGCAGAAGATTCGGAACCTTGGTTGGCATCTTGACCGGAAAAACCAGCTTGCGCAGCCCACTGGCGGCGATTGCTCAGATCGCTTTGGCAGCTGGCTGGGCCTGTTCCTTGACCAGACGTTTGATCAGGTCATCGACCGTGATCCCGTCAGCCTCCGCGGCAAAGGTCGGCACGATGCGATGACGCAAGACCGGCAGGGCCAATCGTTCCACATCGTCCTGGGTCACATGAGGTCGACCGTGCAGCAGAGCGCGCGCCTTGGCGGCCAGCACCAGCTGTTGACTGGCACGGGGTCCGGGGCCCCACTCGACCAGTTCTTTGACCCATGGTTTCGCTTGGGGCTGGTCCGGACGCACGCTGCGGACCGTGTCCAGCACCCAATCTTTGACATGCTGCGGCAAGGGGACACGACGCACGGTGTTTTGAAACTGAATGATCTGTTCACCGGTGACGACAGGGTCGACGCGCGATTCGAAGGTCGACGTCGTTCGATCGATGATCTCGGCCTCCTGGTCGCGAGACGGGTAGTCCACGATGACATGAAACAGAAAGCGATCTCGTTGAGCTTCGGGCAGTGGATAGGTGCCTTCCTGTTCGATTGGGTTCTGGGTCGCCAGCACAAAGAACGGCTCATCTAGGTGATACGTCTTGCCAGCCGCCGTGACCTCATGCTCCTGCATCGCCTCCAACAGAGCGGCCTGTGTTTTCGGCGGCGTTCGGTTGATTTCGTCCGCCAGCAGCATTTGCGTGAACACCGGTCCCTTCTCGAAGACCAGCGTGCGGCGGCCCGTCTCGCTATCTTCTTGAATGATGTCGGTTCCGGTGATGTCCCCTGGCATCAAGTCGGGTGTGAACTGGATGCGCCTGAATCCTAAGTCCATCGACTCGGCGAGCGTGCGAATCATCAGAGTCTTCGCCAAGCCGGGTACACCTTCCAGCAGGCAATGGCCTCGGGAAAGAATAGCGATCAGCAATTGCTCCACGACATCGTCTTGTCCCACAACAACACGCGACACTTGACGACGGATGTTGTTGCACGCTTTGACCAACTGCGACGCGGCCTGCAGGTCGTCGGGCGGAACGGATTCAGACATGGGACGTGCCAATTCAAGGAGTTGTGGCTGGGCGGAGGAGAACTGCCATCTTCAGTCGCTTTCAACCAAGCCCAGTGTATCAGGAAGCCGAATCGGCGGGCGTGACCGCGTCGCCGGATGCCGGTAGCCCATTCGCTTGGCGCCGCGTACGATTTAGCGGGTCGCTTGATGGTTCTCTTGTCCTTTCCGTGGTGATTCGTCCGCATGCCATCCCTGTTCGTTGTTCGTGGTCGCGACCAGGGAAAGCATTTCCAGGTCCGCGGGCCGGTGACTCGAATTGGTCGTGATTCGACCAATGACATCCAACTGCTCGACAGCGAAGCGTCCCGGAATCACGCGGAGGTTCGGACTTCAGAACGGGACGGTACGTTTCAGCTGGTAGATCTCGCAAGCAGCAACGGGACGCGGATCAATGGCGAGGCAATCGACGATCAGCGTCTGGCCAGTGGAGATCGAATCGAAATCGGGTCAACGCTGATGATCTTCACGGGATCGGGGCAGCCTGCAGCCCTGGACGCTGCGCACGGCGTCGACATCGTGATGCAAAGTCGAGCAAACGATGCCAGTCGGATTGTGTCATCGCTCTCCAGCGACGAGTCGCGGATCGCCTCGCCCAATGACCCCGATCGATCACTCGAGGTGATGTACTTGACCGCTATCGCGGTGGGGCGTAGCGAAGATCTGACCGAAGTCTTGAATCGGATACTGCAGTTGGTGTTTGACTGGGTGGAAGCGGACCGGGGGTGCATCATGCTTCGCGACCCCTCCACGGCAAAGCTGAAGCCGGCTGCGAGATGTGATCGCGAATCGAAGGATTCCGATTCAAGTCGTGTTCAGCGGATTTCAATCAGTCGCACGATTCTGGACTTTGTGATCGATCGCAAGGAAGGTGTTAGGACCAGTGACGCGGGTGACGACGATCGCTTTGACGCGGCCGCTTCGATCGTGCAGGGTGGTGTTCGCGAAGCGCTTTGCGTGCCACTGAAAGGGCGCTACGATATCGTCGGAGCGCTGTACGTCGACACCTACAGTTCGCCCGGGGAGTTGATTCGCAGCAAGGGTCAACAGCGTTTCAACGATGACCATCTGCGATTGATCACCGCCATCGGCCATCAAGCAGCCTTGGCGATCGAAGACACGCACTACTACGGCGCGTTGGTACAGAGTGAGCGGTTAGCGGCGATGGGGCAAACAATCGCCACGCTCTCTCACCACGTCAAGAACATTTTGCAGGGCATTCGTGGAGGCAGTTACCTCATCGAAGCCGGGTTGGACCGCGGGGACGAAGACGCGGTGCGAAGGGGATGGCGGATCGTCGATCGCAATCAGGAAAGGATTTCGAACCTGGTCCTGGACATGCTGACCTACAGCAAGGAGCGTGAGCCGGAGCGCGTGGAGGCGGACCTGAACGCCACGGTGACTGACGTCGTCGAATTGATGCAAACTCGGGCGACCGAGATGAATGTGAAGCTGTCCGCAGACACCAACCTTGAGCTTCCACCGGCAGTATTCGATCCGGAAGCCTTGCATCGGGCGATCCTGAACTTGGTCACCAACGCCATTGACGCATGCGGTCAGCTCAGCGAATCAGGCGAACCGGACGAAAGCGATCCGTCGTGCGTTGGGCGCGTCCGTGTCGTGACGCATTTTGATTCCGCCGACGGATGGAGCATTGATGTCATCGACAACGGACCGGGGATCACGAAGGAAGATCGCGAATCCATCTTCTCGTTATTTGAATCCAGCAAAGGGTCACGCGGCACCGGACTAGGTTTGCCAGTGACGGCCAAGATCCTTCGCGAACATGGCGGCGAAGTGCAGGTTTTGGACGCGCCCGAGGGGACTGGCAGTTGTTTTCGGCTCACGTTGCCAGCCCAGGGAACGGACGCCACCTTGCAGTGACGATGCCGATCAGCCGCCACGCACCGGAGTCTGGTTGCCAGACGAATGCGGCCATGGACGTTGACCGTGCCCTCATTCCTGCTTATCCAGGGTCGATTGAATCCGGACTGCCTTTTTGCCTTTGAATGCGCCGGGCTTGGCGTGAAATTTGGGCACATCCTGGATCGAGAGTTCCAAGGGATGGGCGACTTCCTTTTCCGTCGTGATGACATCTCCAACGGAAAGCCCCAGCAAGTCTCCGGTGCGAATCTTGGATCTAGCTAGGGTGACCACGACATCCACTGGAGCAAGGTCAACGTTGGTCGTGATGGTCGCACGGCTCTCTTCAGACGGTTTTGTTTTTCCGTATCCAACCCAGCCATTGTTGGAAAGCTGCGTATTGAATTTTTCAATCGTATTGAACGGAACGCACAGGTTCATCATGCCTCGGTTCTTGCCCAGTAGCAGCTCAAAGCTGATCAAGATGACCACTTCGTTGGGCGGCACGATTTGGACCAGTTGAGGATTGCTCTCGGTGCTGTCAATCGATAGATCCAGCGGCACAATGTTCTCCCATGCCGCCTTGAGTTGTTCTAGGAACAGGCCGACAACTCGTGCCATCAAACGATTCTCGATTTCCGTCAACGGCCGTTTGATTGTCTCGCCCGGCGTGGGGTCTCCACCCAGCATGCGGTCGATGATGGCGTAGGAAAGCACCGGGGCAATGTCAAGAATCCAGTGCCCTTCCAGCGGGCTGGGCTGGATGACGTTGAAGCAACTGGGGTTGTCCAAACTAAAGACAAACTCGCTGTAGGTCAGCTGATCGACACTCAGCAGCTTGACTTCGATCATCGTCCGCAGCATTCCGGACACCGATGCCCCGAAGTTCCGCGCGATCGCTTCGTGCAGCGAGTGCATCGATCGCATTTGGTCCTTGCCGACGCGTTCGGGCCGCTTGAAGTCGTACGCTGTCACTCGGATTCCGGGGGGAGCGAGCGCTGACTTCACCTTCTTAGCAGCCGCCGATTTTTTGGGCGGAGCCTTTGTCCGCGAAGCAGCGGGCGCGGAGGCGTCCGCCTGGGGCGGCGTTGGTGGTTCTGCCGTCGCGGGATTGGGCGTGGCGGCCGGCGGTGCATCGGCATCCGGCGCTGCGGATTCTGACTCCGCCTCCTCCATCGCCTTCAGGAGGTTTTCGACTTGGTTTTGGCTGAGTGAGTCGTCGGACATGTCCTTCGTCCTTCCCGCGATGCTTCCTTGCAGGTTTGGTCAGATCAGTTGCGGATCTGACCGCTGCCACGCACGATGTATTTGTAGCTTGTCAACTCACGAAGCCCGCACGGACCGCGTGCATGAAACTTGTCGGTGGAGATGCCGATTTCGGCACCCAGGCCAAACATGCCGCCGTCGTTGAATCGTGTGCTGGCGTTGACCATCACGGCGGCGCTGTCGACCATCGTCGTGAATTGGTCGGCCGCGCTGATCTTCTGCGTTACGATCGCGTCGGTATGGCTCGAGCCGTAGCGGTTGATGTGCTCAGCAGCGGCGGCCACGGAGTCGACGACCGCCATGCTGATGGTGGGCCCCAAGTACTCGGTTGCCCAGTCCTCTTCGGTTGCCGGCAAGGCGTCGGGTGTCAGCTGAGTGACCGCGTCGTCGCCTCGAATCTCGATCCCGTTCCCCCGAAGCATGTCGGCGATCTTGGGCACAGCCCGAGCGGCAATGGCACGGTGAACCAAGACCGATTCGCAAGCGTTGCACACACCCATCCTCTGGCACTTCGAGTTTTCGATAATGCCTACCGCCATCTCGAGATCCGCCGATTCGTCGACAAAGACGTGGCAGTTGCCGTCATAGTGTTTGATCACCGGCATGGTCGCTTCGGCGGCCACGCGCCGAATCAGCCCCTCGCCTCCGCGAGGAATGGTGACGTCGATCAAGTCGCCCAACGAAAGGAATTGGCCAACCGCCTGACGATCCGTGGTGCTGACCAACTGAACCGAGGCGTCAGGCATGCCGACTTCCGCAGCGCAGCGCTGCAGGACCTGGACGATGGCCTGGCTGCTGTGCATCGCTTCTTTGCCGCCACGCAAAATGACAGCATTGCCGCTCTTCAGGCAGATCGCGGCCGCGTCGGCGGTGACGTTGGGGCGGCTTTCGTAAATGAAAAACACCACCCCCAACGGCACCCGCCGCTTCTGGATTTCCAGTCCGCCAGGTCGAGTGAAACCGTCAATGATTTCGCCAATGGGGTCGGGCAACGCCGCGATTTCACGTAGACCGGTCGCGATTCCTTGCACGCGAGCGGGACTGAGTCTCAATCGATCGATGCCAGCCTCAGTCACGCCGTACCCGGGTGCAGCCTCTAAGTCCAAAGCGTTGGCTTGCAGGATCGAGTCGGTCGCGTCGACCAACGCGTCGGCCGATGCCATCAGCCAATCGTTCTTGATCTGCGTGTCCACCCCCATGAGCTCGAAGGAAGCGTTCCTGGCGCGCAGGGCCGTTTCGTGGCAATAGGCTTCCAGGTCAGCCGGAGCGGGTGCGATGGACATTCAGTCAGTTAGGCAAGTGTGATGGGGATTCCTCGACCCTCGATTCTGGATAAACCGACCCGGTGGGTCAACGGTGATCTGCTGGGGGATGCATCGACTGAGCCGGACCGATTCAGCCGTGAGACACGCATTTGGCGGGGAGAGTGATGCGGGGTGGGGCGAATCGGCAATACCCGGTTGCAGTCCTCTGTTCGAAGGCCGTTAATGGGGACTCGGCCCAGATTCCAGCTCGAACCAGTTGATTGGTCGTTGCGTCCTTTCCCCTTGTTGTGTTGCAGTCCGTTGCCACAAACCGAAACAAGCCACACCATTCGCCAGCTGGA
>JBCCUO010000235.1:0-6174 GCA_039196805.1 Planctomycetota bacterium
GGTCACGGGCACGGTCGCAGAAGCTTTGGGGATAGATCATCGCAGCTGGTTCATTGACCAAACGCCGCGTGTGATTGATGGCTTGGCCAATCGACTGCCCGCGCTGAACGTCGGATGGGCTGACATCCAGCACCTGAATCCGCTCCGGCACAAAGGTGCCTGGATCGTTTTGGTAGATCGCCTGGCCTTCGACACCCGTCAGAACACCGGCAATCAATGCGTCGGCCACTCCGTCGTCAAAACACTCCGCCAACGCGATCACGATGTTCTCATGCGCTTGCTTGTTCAGCGCTCGCATTGCCGTGGCAGACGCGTTCAGCGCCGCCGTCCGATTCAGCCGATCGGGACGTCCCAGCCCCATCAGAAAAAGCAGACCGCCCACTTTCCCGCTATCGGCTGGAATCACCAACTGGTACGAACTGCCCGACTTGCCATTGACTTGTCCGCGATCGATCAAAGCGGTCAACCAGCCGTTACCGGCGTCGTCGATCGCCTGCAACGTGGGACCGAGCGGTTGGTCTTCGTGAAGACCGGCCACGACGGTGGTTTCCGGATCGCTGGGAAGCTGACGAAGGGATTCGATTTTCGGATTGGGAAACGGAAGGGCTTCCAACATGGCAGGCTCAACGTCAGCGCGGGGAAATCATGGCAGTCCAGTCGCTGACCGGAATCAGCGGTGCGTTAGTCTAGCGCTACGTCACCGGTTAAAACAGCCGCAAGCATCCGTGTGGCGAACACCTTCCAAGACGAAACACTCCGTGAAACACCGATCCACTCGTGACGTCGTCAATGACCTTCGACAGGCCGATCGTTTGATCGAGGTCCAGGATGAAGTCGACCCGCATCTGGAGATGGCCGAGATCCAACGCCGCGTGTACCTACGTGGTGGACCGGCAATTCTGTTCCATCGCCCGCGGGGCTGCCGTTTTCCGATGGCGTCCAACCTGTTTGCGTCGTTGGATCAGGCTCGCTATCTGTTCCGCGACACGCTGGAATCGGTCCGTCGACTGATCGAAGTCAAGCTGGATCCGTCGGCGCTGCCGAAGCGGCCGATGCGGTACGCGGGTGTTCCACTGACGGCAATGCGGATGCTGCCCAAGGGGATCCGTCGGGGTGCCGTTCAATCGCGAGAATGCTCGCTGGCTGATCTACCGCAGCTGAAGTGTTGGCCGGATGACGGTGGGGCATTCGTGACGCTTCCCCAGGTCTTGAGTGCCGATCCCGAAGTGCCGACCAACTTGATGCGAGTGAACTTGGGGATGTATCGCGTCCAGCTGTCGGGAAACGAATTTGATCCAGCGGGCGAAGTGGGTTTGCACTATCAGATTCACCGGGGGATCGGAGTTCATCACCGCCAGGCGATGGACCAGGACGATCCGCTGCGAGTGGCGATCACGGTTGGAGGTTCTCCAGCGATGAGTCTGGCCGCCGTGATGCCGTTGCCCGAAGGACTGACAGAGCTGACATTCGCCGGAGCGTTGGCAGGACGACGAATCGGCATGATACGCGGCCGGCACGCACCGACTTACGGGGACGCCGACTTCGCCATCGTTGGCCGCATTGACCCCACCAAGAGCAAGCCAGAGGGGCCCTTTGGTGATCACTTGGGATACTACAGCCTGCAGCACCCGTTCCCCTACATGCAAGTCGATCACGTTTGGCACCGCGAAGGAGCGATCTGGCCTTTCACCGTTGTTGGTCGACCGCCCCAAGAAGACACCACGTTCGGGCAACTGATTCACGAACTGACCGATCCGATCATTCCAACCGTGATCCCCGGAGTCAAAGCGGTCCACGCGGTCGACGCGGCCGGTGTGCACCCTTTGCTGTTGGCGATCGGCAGCGAGCGGTACATGCCCTATTTGAACGTCGCCGAACCACAAGAGTTGTTGACGCAAGCCAACGCTATCCTGGGGAACGGACAGCTCTCGTTGGCCAAGTACCTGTGGATCACCGACGATCCAAAGGACGAACTGAAGATCCACGATATCGAGGCGTTTCTGACGCACGTCCTCCGGCGCATCGACTGGCGCCGCGACTTGCACTTCCAAACGCGAACCACGATCGACACACTGGACTACAGCGGTACCGGCTTCAACAAGGGATCGAAGGTGGTCCTGGCGGCGACGGGCGATCCGATCCGTGAGCTACCGACTGAGTTGCCTGCTGACCTGTCTCTGCCTGATGGATTCAGCGATCCGCGAGTGGTCATTCCCGGTGTCTTGGCCGTGCGGGCTCCCAGGTTCACTTCAGAAACCGGAGGTGACGACGTCAGCCGGTGGACGGATTCGTTTGCGAGCGACTCGTCACTCTGTCGGTTCCCGTTGATCACGCTGGTCGACGACAGCGAGTTTGCTTCGGCCACACTGAACAACTGGCTGTGGTTGACGTTCACGCGCAGCAACCCGGCGATCGACGTCAGTGGCATCGGGTCGTTTACCGATCAAAAACACTGGGGATGTCAGGGAGCCTTGGTGATCGATGCTCGCGTCAAACCACATCACGCCCCTCCACTGATCGAGGACCCCGATGTGGTCGCGAAAGTCGATGCCCGAGCGGCCAGGGGAGGCCCACTGGCCAAGTACCTGTAGCGCCACACCGGCGCTTCCAGGTCCAGAGGGTGGGTAAGCGGATGGCGTTCGTCGTCCTACTTTCCGTGAACCTGTTGGCATTGCCTCGGAACCCGACACACTTGCGCGTTCCGGCTCGTCGATCAAAGTCGCGTCGGATACCAGCCGCTTCGCGCCAGCCTGCCGGGTTCTTCGGTCAAGTAAAGCTCTCTCACCCAGCCTCCCAGCAGGCGTTAGGAGAGAAGGAACACCACGCGTAGATACCGATGCCCCCCAAGCGTGCGGAAAGTGGCAATCGCGGAATCATTCGGTCTATGCTGGAGACTCTCTATTCTTCTCCTGCTCGTCGATGAACTTCCCATGAGCTTTGCGCCTCGCTTGACCGCAATGTCCCCGGCTGCCGCGTTCCTGGCCGCTACGCTGTTTCTAGACACGGCTGTGTTCGGTGAGCCGATTTCAGTGGTCCGTGTCGCCGAGGGATTGAATCAGCCACTGGCGGCCACTCACGCACCGGGTGTCCAAGACCGACTGTTCATTGCTGAAAAGGGTGGCACGATTCGAACGTTGGATTTGACGACCAATACCGTCTCGGCCACACCGCTGCTGACGATTCCCGGTTTGCTGACCACAAACGAACGTGGCTTGATCGGGCTGGCATTCGATCCGGACTTTGCCAGCAACGGGCATTTTTATGTCAACGTGATTGAACCGGGCGGTGCCAGCAATGTTGGCGTGACCGCGATTCGACGATACACGATGGTTGGAAACCCACTGACATCTAACACAGTGAACACGAATCCGACCACGATCATGAAGTTCGATCAAACGTTCGCAAATCACAACGGCGGATGGATGGACTTCAGTCCAGTCGACGGACATCTCTACATTGCCAGTGGCGATGGTGGCAGTGGCAACGATCCCAACAATGCGGGGCAGCGGCTCAACACGCACCTGGGCAAGATGCTGCGCATCGATCCTTCAGGCGATGACTTTCCCACTGACCCCAACCGCAACTACCGCATCCCAACGGATAACCCGTTTGTCGGCGTGTCGGGTGCTTTGGACGAGATCTGGGCATACGGATTGCGAAACCCGTTTCGCAACAGCTTCGACCGACTTACGGGCGACTTGATCATCGCAGACGTGGGTCAACAACGTCGTGAGGAAATCAATTTCCAACCGGCAGACAGTGCCGGCGGGGAAAACTACGGATGGAGACTGCGGGAAGGAACAATCGCCACTCCCAACGTCGGTGGTGCAGCACCCGCCGGAGCGATCGATCCCGTGTATGACTACGCCCACGGAAACGGGACCTTTCAGGGTGACTCGGTGACAGGTGGCTACGTTTACCGCGGTCTGGACCCGGCGCTTCAGGGGAAGTACATCTTCGGCGACTTCGTCAACGGCAACGTGTGGGCGATGACGATCGACAGCAGTGTCGATCCGACGCTTTTTGATGGCACCAACTTCAGCGACTTGGTTCGCCTGAACGGGGACTTTGAGATCGACTTCGGGGCGATCGACAACGTGGCGTCGTTTGGAGAGGACAGCGCGGGGAATCTGTATCTGGTCGACTTTGACGGGGACATCTTCCGAATCGGGTCAGCGACCGCGGTGCCGGAGCCATCGTTGTTAGCGCTGGGTGCATTCGTCACCGTCGTGCTGGCCGGCCGTCGCCGACGTCATCCCGTCACATTAAGACGCAAGGCACCTTGAACTGGGCAACGGTTCGCGGTGCAATCCGTGTCGTGTGATCGCGTCATGGCTGCGATCGCCGATGGATCACACGGACGGCGCCCCCAGAATCGCGTACCATGGCGAAGCTCTACTTCTACTACTCCGCGATGAACGCGGGGAAGTCGACCATTCTGCTCCAGTCGGCTCATAACTATCGCGAGCGGGGAATGAACCCGCTGATCTTGTCGCCCGAGATCGACTCGCGCGCCGGCGGAAATCAAGTCAGCTCACGGATCGGGTTGACCGCCGAGGCAGAGGGTTTCAACACGGCTGACAATCTCTTTCACGCGATCAACCGTCACCACGATCGGCAGCCGGTGGACTGCGTGTTGATCGACGAAGCGCAGTTCCTGACCCGCCAACAGGTACGCCAGCTGAGTGATGTCTGCGATCAGCTGAACATCCCCGTCTTGACCTACGGGTTGCGCACGGACTTCCAGGGAAATCTTTTTGAAGGCAGTGCGTTGCTGTTGGGCTGGGCAGATTCCATGAGCGAGGTGAAAACGATCTGTCATTGTGGTCGCAAAGCCACGATGAACTTGCGGATCAACGACGAGGGCAAGCCGATCAAAGATGGACGACAGATCGAGATCGGAGGCAACGAGCGGTACATGGCGGTCTGCCGTCAACACTTCAAGGACGGCCTGTCTCAGCGGAGCGACGATGAGCTGCCGCTATTGGATTGACGGACGCCAATCATGATGCTCTGCGTACGCTGCGGGTTTTCGCGCGGAGACTGATTCCACTTCGTTGCTATGTTGGCCGAACGATTGCATGTTTGAACTCTCGACCGTCTTTGATTGTCCCTCACCGGTGGCGTTGATCACCGGCAGCGGTGCCCCAAGAGTGGGACGAACGATCGCCGAACACTTTGCATCGCTGGGATGCCGAATCGCCCTGCACGCCAACAGAAGTGTGGACGAAGCGAATCAGGTCGCTTCGAAGCTACATCGTGACCATGGATCGGAAGTCTTGGTGACGCACGGCTCCTTGCAAGACGAATCGGTACCTGCGCGTATCGTTGCCGAGTCCCAACAGCGATTCGGGCGCCTGGACATCCTGGTCAACAGCGCCGCGATCTGGTCACCCACGCCGCTTGCTGACGTCACGGCGAGCGAGATGCGGCGATACTTTGAGATCAATACGATCGGCAGTTTCCTGGCCGCTCGTGCCGCGGCAGACATCATGGCGGCTCAACCGGCCGGCGGCAGCATCATCAACCTGGGCGACTGGGCCACCGTGCGACCGTACCTCCAGCATTCCGCTTACTTTCCCAGCAAGGGTGCCGTGGAGGTGATGACAAGATCGCTGGCCGTTGAATTCGCCCAGCTGAATCGCAAGATCCGCGTCAACTGCATCCAGCCCGGACCAGTCCTGCTTGCCGATGACGTCGATGAAGACAAGCGTGTGCGGCTCGCCCAAAGCACTCTAGTTGGCGAACTGGGTAGCGCCGAAGCGGTCGCCCACGCCGCGCAATTTCTGTGTGAAAATCCGTTCGTCACTGGGATTTGTCTACCCGTAGACGGAGGTCGCCAGGTTTTTTCTCCCGATGGTCTGCAAGCCGGCTTGAACACGGGTTGAATTCGAGAGTGCAAGCCTGCTATGCGATCGTCGTAGGTATGCTGGCGGTGAATTCCCTCTAGAGCAACGACATGTCGCAGACGCCCAACAACCCTTTCGCGAATCCTTCGAATCCCTACGCGGCTGCGACAACACCCAACCCCGTAGGGCCTGGATCGACACCTCCTCAGGTCATTCTCTGGCAGAAGGTCTATCTGATCTTCATGGTCCTTTTGTACCTGACCGTCGCCGGCGTAGGGGCCTTTCTTTTCTTTGGCGCGGACATGGTGGCCGCCGGTGATGACGA
>JBCCUO010000236.1:0-6174 GCA_039196805.1 Planctomycetota bacterium
CATCCGCGGTATCCCAAGTCATGGACCGGCATGTTGGGTCCCCCCGTAATCAGCAGCCGAGTCGTGATCGGTAGCCGAGTTGTCGATTCGTCCCGAGGCCACGTCCATGAAGATCTGGTCCAACGAGTTCACCGCGGGCGCCAGGCGTCGAATCGCCGTCTCCGTTTCGGCGGCCATCGTCCAGATCAATGCGACCTGGTCAGGTTTGATCCCCTCGATGCGTAGTTGGTTGAGTTCTTCATCTTGATGCACCACGTGCCAGTCCATCGACGCGCGTCGCGCCAACGCGGAGGCATCGCCAACGACCGATACATGAATGGTCGGTTCGACCGGGCGACTCAGGTTGGCCAGCGTATCGGTCACTCGGACTGTGCCATCCACCAAGATGATGACGTGGTCGCAGACTGACCGGACGTCGGGCAGGATGTGGGTGCTGAGCAGAACGGACTTGCCTTGCTGCTGCGATAGGTTGCGAATTCGCCGCAACATCGCCATCCGCTGATCGGGGTCCAGCCCGGTGGTTGGCTCATCCAAGATCAACAAAGGCGGATCATGAACCAGGGCTTGGGCAAATTTCAACTTCTGCCTCATGCCGGTCGAATAGGACTCCAACTCGCGATAGCGTTCCTCGCCGAATCCGCAGTAGTCCATCATTTCGTGGGACCGCCGCAGTCCTTCGCTGCCCGCCAGTCCAGATAGCTGAGCCATCAACGTGACTGACTCGATTCCTTGGAGTCCCGCAACGTAACAGTCGTCTTCGGGTAGGTAACCGATTTGGTCCCGGATGACGCGGGCGTCGGCGGGCCATTGGCAACCCAAGATCTGACCCCGCCCCGATTGAACGTGGAGCACACCAAGCAGCGCCTTGATCAAAGTGCTTTTTCCCGAACCATTGGGACCCAGCAAGCCGGTCACTCCCGTCGGAATGCGCAGCGACACATCACGGAGAGCCTGGATGGATCCGTATTGCTTGGTGACCGATTCGATCTCGACGATGCTGTCGTGCGTCTCCAGGCTGGTGTCTCTCGAGAGGTTGGTTTTGGGGAAAAGAACAAGATGCAGGTCGAAACCGTGTCAGTAGCATCGATTCGACGCGGACGGGGGAGTCTTGGCAAGGCACAGAAAAATAGTCGATTGCCGAGACATCGTAGCCAAAGCCGCGCAGGATTTTGGAGTGGCAGCGATCCGGAACACTCCGAGAGCCGCCCGCTAGTTCTTCCGCGAGCTTTCGCTACCGGGCTCGGCCGCCAGGTCGATCGGAGCCCGTCACGAGGAACTGACGGGCGTTTCAAGCTGATCCGCTACGTGGCCGAACGCCCGATCGACGGCTTCATCGAAGTGTTCGCGGAGCAGGGCGATCTGGTCGGCGCTCCAGTTTTGTCCAATCAGGCTGGCCGTGTGCAATCCAGCGATGATCAAGACGCCCAGGACGATCAGGCCCAGTGACCAGGGCGTGCTGCCCAAGAACCACTGCACATAGGCAAAGATCCCTGCTCCGATGATTCCGGTGGTCACCATGGCATAAATGGCCATGAAGAAGGTCCAAATCTCTGGTCGCGGCGAGTAGCGAGCGAACAGCTGCGATCCGCCATCGCGCTGACTGATCTGGACCGAAAGATGGGGGGACCAGAATCGTTGCTGATCTGTCGGGATGCGAAAGTCGATCACGCTTCCCGCCGCGCTGACTTGGACCCCGCCACCATCTTCGGCGATCGCACGACGCATGCGGGCGATCGACTGCTCCGCCGATTCTGGCACGTCGACTTGGAAGGATGGCTGCATTTGCAACCAACTCATGGTGGACCTCGTGTTCTGGGGGGACGCGATCAATCCGGAACCCCTCACGATACCCGAATTGGTGGGTCGAAGGCGTCCGCCTGAGGTGGAATCGCGTCGCCGAGCCTGCTGTTACAGAAATTCGGATCGCTTTTTTGCAGAAAGTGGCGGTCGATGGCCAGTTTCGACCACATCGCTGTGTCCCGTCCCCGCAGTTGCCCTCGCTAGGGAACGGTAGACGAAGTTTCACGAGCCCTTGAACCCACGCCATCCCCGGCGTTTTTGCAGGTAATTCCATGATCGCCCTCTGCTGCCCGCCGCGACGCAGTGCTGCGACTGACCGCGATGTGGCGACGCCCTCGACCAGCCGAAATCGAACGCCCGATGACTTGTTTGAGAGGCATCTGGACGAATTTTCAGACAACTTGGCGTCCGATCCCCAAGCCAGCAGCGACCGATTGATGCGTCTGTTTCCTGATCGCCAACAACAGATACAGGCACTGCTAAACGCCTCGCTGGACGAGCCGGTCGCGACTCAGGAAACACTGCCGCCGATCTTACCGCGTCAGACTTGGTTGCCCGCACGTCGTATCGACCACTTCCAGCTTCACCAATGTTTGGGCATCGGTGGCATGGGCGAAGTCTACCATGCCACGAGCGAGCGGCTGGCTGGCCCGGTGGCATTGAAGTTGGTGCGGTTTGAACGTCGCGACTCCGGTTTGAGCCAGCGATTTCGTCGCGAAGCATCTTGTCTTGCCTCGCTTCGGCATCCCAATATCGTCCGCTGGGTCGAGACCGGCGAGGGAGCGGACGGAGAACCTTATTTGGCGATGGAGAGAATCGTTGGTGTCGATTTGCTGACCCACCATCGTGACCACGCCCTATCGCTTCTTGATAGTCTGGAATCGCTGGTCCAGGTCGCCGACGCCATGGCCTACACGCATCGGCAGGGGATCGTTCACTGCGACCTCAAGCCTGACAACATCTTGATTACGAAGCGACACGGTCGTAGCGTCGCCAAGCTGATTGACTTTGGACTGGCCAAGCGAATGGACGAGCAACCGATCGATGCGGGCGAGTCGATCGGGCGTCCTGAGCGTTTGACGGGCACGCTTCCCTACATGAGTCCCGAACAGGCGCGCTTGCAATCACGGGACATCGATCCTCGCAGCGATCTGTTTTCTCTCGGTGCTATCCTGTTCGAGCTGATCACCGGACGAACACCGCTGGGAAAGCTATTGAGTGGCAAAGCTTTGCTGACCGAGCGACTACAGATCGTCCGCAATCAACGTGCGGTCCGCCCCAGCTTGGTCGTCGGTGGTCATTGGCAAGGCTGCCCCCGGCTATTGGAACACTTGGACAATGTCTGCACGCAAGCGATGGCGTATCGTCCTGAAGATCGCTTTGCCACCGCATCCGAATTCGCTCAATCCCTGACCGACGCCGTACGAGCTGTATCATGAGTTTTGCACTTTCACTTGACGCGGATTGCTGTGACCGGCTCAGTCGGATCGAAACCGTCTGGGCGGTGATCCACGACGCGCATGCCGACGGAGAGACCGTGCGAGGTCTCGCCCAACACGAGTTGCTGGTTCGCTATGGGGAAGCCGTGCGACGCTACTTGTTGGGGGCGCTTCGTGACGATGCCGCGGCCGAAGAGACATTTCAAGAATTCGCCATTCGTTTGCTGAGGGGCGACTACCGGTCAGCCAATCCAGACAAAGGACGTTTTCGTGGTTTCTTAAAGGTCGTGCTGTCCCGTTTGGTCGCCGACCACTACCGCAAGCTGAGCCGCCGCAAGGAAACCACCTTGGACGCGGAGTTTGATGTCGGTGACGATTCGGAAGTTCAGGACCGCGAACAAGCTTTCGTCAACGTTTGGCGAGACGAAATGCTGACGCAGGCTTGGGAGGGTTTGGCGAACGAGGAACGTCGCACAGGCAAGCCGTGGATGACACTCTTGAGAATGCGTGTCGAACATCCGAAGTTGCGGTCGATCGAGTTGGCTCAGCGGATGGAAGAAGCGGCCAGCGAGCCGTTCACGGCAACGCGTCTACGGGTCATGTTGCATCGATCGCGCGAGAAGTTTGCCGGCTTCCTGATCGATGCCGTTGCCCAGTCGCTCAGCGACCCTCATCCCGATGCGATTGAAGAAGAGTTGGCGGAGTTGCATCTGTTGGAGTACTGCCAGTCCGTGCTACAGCAACGTCAATGAGTGTTAGCAGTCAGCTCTTGGTGGTTGCGTTGAATCCATGAGCCGCAACGCGCAAGCGTGTCGGGTTCTTCGGCGCTAACAACACCCGACAGGTTGGCGCCAAGCGGCTGATCGATGCTGCGACGTGAACCCATGAGCGCAACGCGCAAGCGTGTCGGGTTCTTCACCGTTCGTAGTACCCGACTGGTTGGCGCCAAGCGGCTGATCGATGCTGCGACGTGAACCCATGAGCCGCAACGCGTAAGCGTGTCGGGTTCTTCACCGTTCGCAGTACCCGACTGGTTGGCGCCAAGAGGCTGATCGATGCTGCGACGTAAGTCCATGAGCCGCAACGCGCAAGCGTGTCGGGTTCTTTGGCCCTCGCAACACCCGGCAGGCTGGCGCGAAGCGGCTGATGTGAGGCGGCGTCGATCCAGTGGCCGATGCTTTGCAATTCGTTTGGCACGCAAGAAGCCAACAGCTAATTCCTATAGCTCGATGCTAAGGATCTTGCGGCTCCACCAGACGCTGGCGACGACCAGCATCAGAATCAGGATCACCAGAAACTGTCCCAGCCATGACTGGAACATCAGTAACGTTCCTTCCGGGTGGATGACATAGAACCCGGCCAGGAACAGGAAGGGGAAGGCAGTCAGGATCAACACCACTCGCCAACCGCCTGCGGTTTCGGCGTCAAGCTTGCGTTCGATGCGTTGGTTCTCCCGAAGGCTTCGACTGATCCGCTCCAGCGCATCGGTCACGCGGCCACCGCGCTGCAGGCTGACCACGATCGTCGACGCGAACATGGAAAAACTGTCAAGCTTAAGCCGATCCTTTGCCTCCAGCAACGCTTCCGGAAGCGGCCGTCCCAATTGGTACTCCGCCATCATTCGCTGCAGCTCCCCTCGAAGCGGTTCCGGCATCTCGCCGGTGACCGACTCCAGGCCTTGAGCGAGCGATTGACCGGCGCGAGCTGAATTGGCGAGCGCCTGAGTGCAGCTGACCATTTGATCGCGAATCAGCATACGTCGGCGGTGCAAGCGATAGGACAGGATCCATCGCGGCGCCAGCAACCAAACGACGGCGAGTGCGATCGCAATCGGAAGAATTCCCAGTAGCGTTCCGATCAAGAGGATCGCCAGCATCGTCATGCTCCACATCCACTGACTCTTCTGAACGGAGCTTTCGCTCAGTTCCGAGCGTGCCTCGCGAAGCATTTTCGACGGCACCAACACCGTGAACGCGGACTGAGCGCCTTCCAGCAAGCTGCTGGTCAACAGCAGAACCGCGATTGCGATCAGTAGGGTAGAGGCGATGGCCATGGTCGGCTCGAGGCAGGGTAAGTTTGTTCGGGAGAATACGATCCATCAGCCGCCACGCGTTGGCGTTTGGTTCCATAAACAGAACCGAGTGCTAGCACACGGCGGCTGATGCAGTCTGGCGCGACCACCGATACGGATATCGGCATTAGTAAAATGCTTCTAGGGCAACATCACCATGGTCAAGGAGTCGTTCGATGAATGTGGGTAGCTGACCCGTCGGTCGGAGACAGTCGGCATCGGGGTCGAACACGAACAGGTCGCGCAACTCCAGGTAGCCGGTCGCCTGATCGACGCCAACACATTCGGTGATCTGCGTGATCAGCCGTCGTCCATCGCGATGTCGCTGGAGCTGCACCACGACATCAATGGCGCTGCCAATTTGTTGACGAATGGCACCCACCGGCAAGTCGGCCGCCATTTGTACTAAGACTTCCAGTCGTAGCGAGACGTCGTGCGCGTCGTTGGCGTGAATCGTCGTCAAGGACCCGTCATGCCCGGTATTCATCGCTTGTAGCATGTCCAGGGATTCCGGACCGCGGCATTCGCCGACGACGATCCGATCGGGCCGCATTCGCAGCGCGTTCTTGACCAGGTCCCGAATCGTGTACTCGCCGGCGCCTTCGACGTTGGCCGACTTCGTCTCCATCCGAACGACATGGCTCTTGGTCAGTTGCAGCTCGGCGGTGTCTTCAATCGTGACGATGCGTTCGCTGTCGGGGATGAAGTCACTCAAGCAATTCAGCAGCGTGGTTTTCCCGGTTCCCGTTCCACCGGAGACGATCAGGTTGCAACGAGAACGAATTAACGCCCGCAGAAAATCAGCCGCTGATGCAGATCCTCGATGACATCCTCGACGTCTCGAAGATCGAGGCGGGACAGCTC
>JBCCUO010000237.1:0-6162 GCA_039196805.1 Planctomycetota bacterium
CCACACGCGAGACGAACGCAGAAAGCAGGCTTCGCATGCAGGTTGGAGAACGTGAGAGACTAACTTAAGCGTCACGTCACCCTCACTGGAGAGGGTCGAAGGCGAGGAACGCGACTACGGGGAGGGGAAAACCTGACTGGACGATGCCCACGTTGCCAGTTCACCCCTGTCGCCGAAGCGCGGTGTACATGAACCCAAACAGGTCTGGGATCAGACGGTGGCGCCCATGGTAGCGCGAAGCTTGGCAGCGTTGCCGGCCTGGCCGAAGCTGGTCATGCGAGCGACACAGACTTCTTGCATGGCGGCGCGCGCCGGCTTTAGGTAACCACGTGGGTCGAAACCGCTCTTGTCTTCGGTCAGTACCTTTCGAATCGCGCCAGTAATCGCCATGCGGCAATCAGTGTCGACGTTGATCTTGCGAACACCGCTCTTGATGCCGCGCTGGATCTCTTCGACCGGGACTCCGTAAGTTTGTTTCATCTCACCACCGTACTGGTTGATGATGTCTTGTAGTTCTTGCGGCACACTGCTGCTGCCGTGCATCACCAGGTGCGTGTTCGGCAGCTTGGCGTGGATCTCTTCGATGCGACTCATCGCCAAGACTTCGCCAGTCGGTTTCTTGGTGAACTTGTACGCGCCATGGCTAGTCCCGATGGCGACGGCCAAGGCGTCGACGCCCGTCTCTTCCACGAAGCGTTCGGCTTCGTCGGGGTCGGTCAGCAACTGGTCGCGGGAAAGCTCCCCGACAGCACCGTGACCATCTTCTTGCTCGCCGCCGCCATGCTCCAGCGAACCGAGGCAGCCCAGTTCGCCTTCGACACTGACACCCTTGGCGTGAGCCAGCTTGACGACTTCGGCCGTGACTTTGACGTTGTAGTCATAGTCGGCAGGCGTCTTACCATCTTCCATCAGCGAGCCGTCCATCATCACGCTGGTAAATCCATTCTCGATCGCCGACGCACAGGTCTCGGGGCTGTTGCCGTGATCCTGGTGCATGACGGTCGGGATGTGTGGATACAGCTCGACTGCAGCCAACATCAGGTGACGCAGGTAGTTGTCCTGAGTGTAGGAGCGAGCACCACGCGAAGCTTGGATGATCACGGGCGAATCGGTCTGATCCGCAGCTTGCATGATCGCCTGAATCTGCTCCATGTTGTTAACGTTGAACGCCGCGACGCCGTAATCGTTCTCAGCAGCGTGGTCCAGGACGACGCGAAGGGGCACCAGTGCCATGACAAAACTCGGTTCAGAAGGTGTTGGGGTGAAATGAACGGATCAGCAGGCGATTATCCCCTGCTTTTTCCCAGCCGCAAGGGTGTCGGATTGACACATCGTCACGGTCATTCTTCGGCCGATTGCAGCTTGCTGATGATCTGATCCACGTCATAAACGCACCCACCCCAGGCACCGCCGCCGGCCTGTTGAAGCGCGGCCCACAACCGAGTGTCCTCCGGCAAATCAGGGTCAACTCGTAATTCTGGGTGCCCAGTCCGATTGGCGAGGGCGACGTCGGGTGATTCGCCGTCTGCCGAAGCGACCAAATTGACGGAACCCTCAAGTGTTCGACAGTCGATTCGGATTTCGACGGTGTCTCCATCACGCACCTTGGCGATCGGCCCCCCTGCCAGTGCCTCGGGACCCACGTGACCGATGCACGCGCCTGTGCTGACGCCCGAAAACCGCGCATCGGTGATCAAGGCCACTTCTTTGCCGAAAGACAGGTACTTGAGTGCCGAAGTGATCTGATAGGTTTCTTCCATGCCGCAGCCCATTGGCCCGCGACCGATCAGCACGATGACATCTCCGGCCTTGATCTCTGGCTGCGTCTGGCCTTTGATCGCCGCGATCGCATCCCGTTCGCTACAGAACACGCGGGCGGGTCCCCGCTTGTGGTACACGCCCTGGTCATCGATCACCGACGGGTCGATCGCAGTGGCCTTGATCACCGAACCTTCCGGGCAGAGATTCCCTTTGGGAAAGCAAACGGTACTGGTGAAACCGCGCTGCTTCGCGATTGCAGGCGGGACGATCACGTCGTCCGGGTCAACTCCGTCCATTTCAAGCAACCGGTCACGACACACCTGTCGACGTTCACAGTCGCGCCACTGATCCAAGATCTGGTTCCAAGTCATCCCACTGACGGTCATGGCGTCGGCACGCAGCAAGCCCATCTCACGCAAGTGCCACGCGACTTCCGGCACGCCACCCGCCAAGAACAACCGTACCGTGGGGTGCCCCATCGGACCATTCGGCAGGCAGTCAACAAATCGTGGCACCTGAGCATTCACTTCTCGAAACGCGTCCGCGTCCGGACGTTGAAGGCCCGCTGCCGCCGCAATGGCGGGGATGTGCAGTAACAGGTTCGTACTGCCACCCACGGCCGCATGCATCATCATGGCGTTGTGCAGCGCGTCCTCGGTCACGATGTCCCGCAACGACTTGCCATCGGCGACTAGCATGGCCGACGCCTCCGCAGAGTCGCGAGCCAACTGCGTCCAGATCGGTTGTCCGCTAGGTGCGAGAGCGGCGTGAGGGACCGTCATTCCGAGCGCCTCGGCGACCACTTGGCTGGTCGCCGCCGTGCCCAAGAATTGACAGCCGCCACCTGGCGTTCCGCAGGCGCGACAACCTTCCAGTGATGCTTCCTCCAGCGTCATCTCTCCCTTGGTGTAGCGGGCGCCGATCGTTTGAACCTTGCCGGCGTCTTCACCTTCGGTCGGTGGCAGGGTGACACCGCCGGGCACCAAGACGTTGGCCAGATCGCCACAGCCCGCCAGCGCCATCATCATCGCGGGTAACCCCTTATCGCAGGTGGCGATCCCGATCACGCCTTTGCGACGTGGCAGAGAGCGGATCAGGCGACGCATCACGATCGCTGCGTCGTTGCGGTACGGCAGCGAGTCGAACATTCCTTTGGTGCCTTGGCTGCGACCATCGCAAGGGTCACTCACGAATGCCGCAAATGGGACGCCGTCGCTCTGCGAGATCTGTTCTGCAGCTGCCTGAACCAGTAGGCCGACTTCCCAGTGACCGGTGTGATAGCCCAGAGCGACCGGTGTTCCATCGGGGTTGCGGACTCCGCCCTGGGTGCTGAGGATCAAGTACTGGTCTCCCAGGACTCGGCGGGGGTCAAATCCCATCCCAACACTCTGAGTCAGACCGAACAGGTCGCCGCTACTCCACTGGCGGAGGATTTCGTCGGTCAGCGGAAGCTTGCCCGAAGGTCCTGACGCGTGAGTTGTGATGGAGTCCGGTTCGGCAATGGCATCGAAATAATTCGGCATAGGGACCAGCATTGAGCGGGGCAGCAAACGCGACAACGGCCATCGACATTAGGCGAGATGAGGGTTTCTGCCAATCGTAGCGATTGCGTCGACTTGAGATTCAATGGTTCGGATCGATTCGGCCAACATCTCGTCCCACGGCGAAAAGGCGAACTATTTTGGAGCCCATGAAGCGAGCGTCCAAGTGCCTATCGATCTCCGCATCACTTGCCCTGGGTCTTGTGGCTGTCGCCGCATCGGGCGGTCAACCAGCTGGCAGCCAGGCGTGCTGCGGTCCGGTAACCGACGCGGTCAGCTGGCTGACCCAGCCCAGCACCTACACGCACGAAACGACCACCGGCCGGCGAGTTAGCCAGTACGCGGCGACACCCGCGCCCACCGCCCCGCAAGACACTAGTTTTCAAGTCGGTGGCTACTCTCATTATCGCAGCACTTTGAACTACGGTCAGTCGGCGGACAACTACCACCGCGTGGAGACCTATGGCCCTCCCGTCAGACCGTACGGCGAATGGCGTTTCCCGTTTCGGCCGTATAGCACTCCGTATCCCAACTGGGGTCCACCGTTTGGCGGCCTGAACATCCAGCCCATCTATCCCTACGGTTTCGCACCGACCGGATACCCGGGTCGACCGCCAGTTGGCCGCGGCGGCGGGACCGGACGACGCGTACCCGGCGGGCGTACTCCAGACGCAAACACTGGTGCAGGCTCTGCAGGGCCTGCCACCTCAAGCGGTACGGACGGCGGCGCAGGCGATTGGCCGGTTCCGCCTCGCGATCGTCGCCGCGTTCCGGTGATCGCGCCCGACCCGTTGATTCCCTACCCCGCCGGTGGCAATTCCCCCTACCCGGTCGCACCGTACTACGACGGCTATTACCCGGTCTATCGAGACTGAGTGCGAGCCAGAACACCGCAATCCTGAAACACTCTCGAACGACTCGTCGAGCCAGTGCCAAGTGTCACCTGCGGCTATAGAGTTTCTTGGTTGCGAACGCTTTCCTATCGAACGGCAAGTCTTGAGGATTCTTCAGCACCATCTTGAGTGGGAATGAGTCGTCTACGGCATGGATCGCCTTGGAACCCTCGAACGGTTCGCGGAGGATGTTGTCGCCCGCGACGGTGAAATGAAACTCGCGGGAGGCTTCCCCGTTCTGGGTCAGCACGCACCGATAGTCTCCCGGGTGGCCAGTCAGATAGTCCGCCGCCATGAGCCCGTTGATCTTGGGAACCGACCAATACCAGAGACCCCACTTGACCTGCACGCGATCTCGTTGGGAGCTGTAGTGATCGTAGGCGACTTCGGTGCGACGCGTCGGACGGTTGCCAAACTCGATTACCTCGTCACCCCGGTACAGCCGTAGTTTACCGTTGCGGACGATGGCTTCGTTCTGTCGGTCGTATTTGAACCACGTCCACAACTCAATTCGGTTGTCGGACAGGCGGTAGAGCCATGCTTCGCCGATTCGAAAGTCTTGGTCAACGTAGAATCCTTGAACAGGACCCTTTGAAGTCCAGCCACGATTGTACGGCTTGACCGTGTAACGAAACTCCGCGAGATCTTGGTGGAGTAGGTCGCTGGACGTTTGCTTGTAACTCACTCGGACGGAGTGCTCTCCCGTTTCTTCGCTGGCATCGGCCCAGTCCATCATGCCGCTCACGGTGACCAGCGAGTAGTCCCGCCCACGCCTCGCCGTGATCGTAGCCGCGGGCACCTTAATCGGATCACCCCATGGTTGTTCGCCGCGGTAGTGCTGAAAGATGACAACGTCATCCCTTTTGGGGTTCGCCATCTGAACCACGACTGCGACTTTCGGGACCCAGATGAAACGGCCGTAGTCGGTCGAGCCATCCTGTTTTCGTCCCGGTCGCTCCTCAGCGGTGATGTGGGTGTGATAACGAGCCCATTTGTCCAACAAGATCGGCCGATCCGGCTCGCGCGCGATCGATCTGGGAACATCTCCCGACGAGACAAGTAACGCAAACACGATCACAGGCAACAGTCGAACCATTGGAGACTCCTAAGAAAACGGCTTGATCCAAAGCAAGCAAAGGGTATGCCGCCAACCTCTTGTCTCATCCCACGCCAGCCGACGTGTAGAGGACTGAGCCACCTGTGTCACTGCGATGAGCGGATTCGCGCACGGACGGTAAACATCCTCGTGCGGCTGTGTCAGTCGTCTCGGCAAGATCCTAAATGGCGTTCGATCTCCGGTATCGCGCTGCGAAGGTCCGCAAGGCTATCCAGTTCGGCGTCCAGATCGAACGCTTGGACGCCGGACGAGGATCGAATCACCAAGGCTTGCAGGCGGATCGTCGCATGGCACCAATAGCTTGCTGGTTCTGTGCTATGAGCCATGGTCACTCGTTCGATCGGAATCACAGTGCATTGATTCGCGGTGCCTTGATTCACCGTGAGGTGAGATCCGACTCGCTTCCGATCAAAGGTTTTCATCAGTCAAAGGTCATCGCACGGATCACGACGGGAGATAGGCAAAAGGTCAGGCAGACCCAAGCGGTTTGCAGCGGAATGATCCGCAGACAGCCTTGGCCTCGAACCGAGAGTGCCGCGTGGGAGAACTGCGGTTCGATCCAGACGTGTGCTTTGGGAATGCTTGCCAACAGCGTGGACACTGGACCGATCACACCCCACAGCCGGCCAGTGTCCGCTGGATCATCTAGTCCAAGTCGCATCTGGATATCAAGCGACCTGACGCGGACGGATCGTATCAGTTGGCGAAGGAACCCGATGAAGCGACGACGCAGCCGGGCATTGCGAAGTAGTGTGAGTCGTTTGCCTTCACGCCGCCGTTTCGGTGTTCTTTGTTTCAGAGCTTGACGCTCGGCCTTCGTCGATTTCCCTGGGACTTGCGCAGGCAACGG
>JBCCUO010000238.1:0-6154 GCA_039196805.1 Planctomycetota bacterium
ACCTCGATGGAGGCGTCGTCGACGACAAGACGGTGTCCCTGGGCGGGAATCGATCCAGTGTGGTAGAGGACGTACCCCGCGACGGTTTCGTAGTCGTCGCTCTCAGGGATTCCCCATCCCAACAGTTCGTTCAAATCGTCAATCATCACGCGACCGTCCACCTCCACGGTGTCTTCGTTGATGACCATGATTTCGAACTCCTCTTCCTCGTCGGACTCGTCGACGATCTCGCCAACAATTTCCTCCAATGCGTCTTCGATCGTGACCACTCCTGCCGTGCGATGGAACTCGTCCAGGACGATCGCCATGTGACTTCGGCTGTGCAAAAACTCGCGCAGCAGCAGCTCGACCGAGCGGTCCTTGGGAACTGTCCACGGCTTCCGAACTAGTTCCACCAAACCACCTTCGGGCACCTGCTTGTCCACTAGATAGGGCAGCATGTCTTTGACATACAAGACGCCGACGACATGATCCAACGTATCGCGGAACACCGGAAACCGCGTACGTCCGCCGTCCAGGACCTGACGCAGCACGTCCTTCCAATCCGAATCCACTTCGATGGCGTCGACGTCACCGCGTGGCGTCATGATGTGCCCCACGGTGTCCTCGTGAAGCTCCATCACTCCCTGGATCATCTCACGCACGCCCGGGCCGAAGTAACCTTCGCGGGTACCCGCGGTCACCATGGTGCGAATCTCGTCCTCCAGTAGCTCTTCCTCTTCACCCTCGGTCTCCTCCTTGCCCGCCAACCGCCGCGTCACGACTTGCACCAATTGCCCCGGCGCCGACAGAGGACTGAGCGCCACCGAAAGACCTCGCCAAAATGGCCACGTGTGATACAAGACTTGCGTGGACGCGAAACGAGTCACCGCAACGGGCAACCAAACGTGCGTCAACATCAACAGACCACCCGCTCCGATCCCCCACGTGAATAGCCGTTGCCCGGACGGAGCGACTTCCTCAGACATAATCGCTACGGTGCCGCCAATCAAGAACAGCACCGTCCCGATCACACGCAAGTATTCGCTGCCGCGAATCACGGCGTCCTGATGATCCAAGACCGCTCCAAAACGCTCTCGGTTTCTGCGCAAGCGACAGAAGGCTTCCAGCGAACGCCCCGAGAACTTATCCAGAAGCTCGCCACCTAGACCACCAACACTGCTAAGCGCGAAGCCAAACGCCGAAAGAACCCATCCGGTCACGGTCCGGTCTCCTCAGAATCATGGGCCTCTGAGTGAACCGATGCTTGATCGTCAAAGCGATCCGCCCCAAAGCGCTCCAGATCAGCAATTCCGATCTGTTGAAAGACCTGACGCTCAGCGGCCCGCATGGCACGACGTTCCGCTTCGTCATGGTCGTCCATGCCCGTCAAATGCAACGTGCCGTGGACGACATACAACAGTAGTTCCGCTGCCATCGGCCAGCCCACGCGTGCGGCCAGTCGACCGGCGGTATCAACGCTCACCACTAGGTCACCGTGCAGATGCCCCAGATCGGAGTCGTAAGCGAAGCTGATCACATCGGTGGGGAAATCGTGCTGCAGATGCCGACGATTGATCGCGTGAATCCCTGGGTCGTCGGTCAGGCGGATCGCGATTTCGCCACGCCGAAAGCCACGTAGACGAGCGGCCGCCCGGCAAGCTTCCGCAACCTCGCGGATGGAGGTGGGGCAGATCGTTTCGGGGTCGACCACCACATCGACCTGCATCTCTGCCAAGTTGTCGGCGTCGCGTTGACTAGGCAGAGGGTCCTCGTCGATGACCAGGGGCTCGTCAGCGCTACGCTGACTGTTGTCCGGGATACTTGACACGTGCGTGATAAATCGCGGTAAGAGATTTGACAAGACTTTGGCGAACGCGATGCAGCTGACTGAACGTCAAGCCGCATTCATCAAACTGTCCGTCGGCGACCTTCTTTTGCGCGATCGCGTCGACCAGACCTTGGATGCGAGCCGGCGTTGGGTCGACCAAGGTACGGCTGGCGCTTTCAACGGTGTCCGCCAACATCAAAACGGCGGCTTCCCGCGTCTGCGGTTTGGGTCCAGGGTAGCGGAAATCCTTGTCGCTGACCGACTCGCCATTGGGATCTTCCTCGCTTCGCTTGGATGCCTCGCGATAGAAGTACTCAACCAGCGTCGTGCCGTGATGCTGCATGATGAAGTCGATGATCGGTTCAGGCAGCCGGTGATTCCTGGCAAGGTCAGCGCCATCCTTAACATGAGCAATGATCACCAGGGTGCTCATCGCCGGCTGCAACGTGTCGTGTTGATTGACACCGGAACTCTGGTTCTCGATGAAGTACTCCGGCTTGAACATCTTGCCGATGTCGTGGAAGTACGCACCGACTCGCACCAGCAATCCGTTGGCACCGATCGAATCAGCCGCCGCCTCGGCCATCGACGCCACATTGATCGAATGGTTGTACGTTCCCGGGGCGCGCTGCGCCAGTCTTCGCAACAACGGGTGACTGGCATCTCCCAGTTCCAACAAACTCAGGTCGGTCTGAATCCCGAAGCCTTTCTCAACCAGCGGCAGCAAACCGGTCATTGCGGTCGCGCTGACCATGATGCAGCCAATCGCCCAACCGGCTTGCCGAAACAGATTGCTCAGAACGGGCCCAAACGTTGGACCGTGGTACAGCTGTTGGGCGGTGTCCTGGATCTCAGTCACCGACAGCATCTCGCCTGTGATCACTCCGGCGCCAACGACCGTGGCCGCTGTGATGCCGGCTGCGGCACCGCCGACATATAGAAAGTGAGTCCGCGTCCGAATTCGTCCCAAGAGCAAAACGCAAGCCGTGCAGGCTGCCAGAAACACGACGAGGGAATCGAGACCGGCGCCCAATAGTAAGGTGACACACAAACAGGCGGCCACCATCAACAGTAAGCCCAGCTCGCGTCCATAAACGGCACCGGCGATGATCGAGGCCAGGACTAGCGGGATTAGTTCGCAGCGCCACTGATCACTGGCCGCGTAGTAGCCCAACGTGATCGCGGCCACCATCAGCAATAGCATCCGAATCAAACGCCCGTGATCCCGCAATAAGCTGCGATCATCGACAAAAAAGATGTACGCGCCACACGACAGGTAGAGCGTGGCAATCATTCCCGCAAATGAGATCACCCGCATCGCTTGGTCGCGCCAGGTCATCCGACCGACGATCTCCTCCCACTCTTTGTGCAGAAGATGGATCTCATTGACGCTCAGCGGCTTGCCGGCGGTGGCAAGCTTGGATCTGCCCGAGCGTTTGCTCACCATCTCAGGCTCGACCGACGCGATCGCCTCGATGCGATCCTTCTCCGTCAGATCGTCGTCGTATTGCAGTGTTTCGTATTGCGGCAACTCGTTGATCAGCCAATCGCTGATCATACTAGCGACCTTGCGATCCTCGTCCTGTGGAAAGTCTTGCCGGAAGCGATCGCGAATGGACCGTCTTAGTTCGACACCGACCTGCGCGATCCGCACTTCGCTCAGTTCGGCACTTTGGAACTCGTCATCGGCCGACCGGTACACGCGTATTCGTTGCTGATGGCCTTCGGCCGGTTCGTGCTGCAACGCCTTGAGCAGTCCCTTTTCCGCAACCTCTTTCAACGCCTCGCGAACGACGCGGTCGACACCGTCCAAGTCCTTGTCTTGAGCCAAGACGGCTTTCATCATCGCGAACCGCTCCGCCGAGCTCTCGCTGTCTTCGTCCGCTTCGTCGTCCTCGTAGAATCTCCCAAACGCCGAACGCTCATCCTCGGACAGCTGAGGGAAAGAATCAGCACTCAAAACCAGAAACAGCTGATCCTTCAGCGCGGCACGAAGCTGGTCCAAGACCTGCGGACGATTGCGATATGTCGCGATGACGCTGCGACTCTTCCGCTGTTGCTTCGTTTTCGTTTCGTCTTCGTCCAGTACATCGAACGTGACGCGTGTGACCAAATCCCGGGTTGGGATGTCATTCGACCGATAGGAGAACGGCAATTCCCACGTGTGGCAAAGCAGCAGAATCGCCACACCCGCCAAGACGGCGTACGTGATCCGTAGTGCCAAGTCCGACTTGTCGCCCCGCTGCCACCAGACCACCAAACGTGGTTTGGGGAGCCCAAGGGATTCGAGGCGTTCCTTGCCACTTCGTTGTTTACCGGAGCGTGGTTTGCTGCCGCTACTCATGTCGCTTGAACCTTGCCGTTAGAACGACCGATCCGACGACTCGGTCAAAACCGAATCGTCGACGAACGAGTCGTCTTCAGCTTGGGTGGATTCGCTTTCTTCGTAGGCACAAACAATCTTCTGGACCAATTGGTGTCGCACAATGTCGTCCGCTTTCAGCCGCACGACGCCGACACCATCGATCCGTGACAATCGACGGAGCGCATCGCGAAGGCCACTCAGCACGCCCCGCGGCAGATCCTGCTGCGTCGCGTCACCACTGACGACCATCTTGCTGCGTTCGCCCATCCGGGTCAAAAACATCTTCATCTGCGGAACGGTCGTGTTCTGAGCCTCATCCAAGATGATGAAGGCGTCGTTCAGCGTCCGTCCACGCATGTAGGCCAACGGAATGACCTCGATCACATCCTGCTCCATCAGCGATCGAGCCTGATCGTAGTCGACCATATCACCCAAGGCGTCCAACAACGGTCGCAGATAGGGGTTCAGCTTGGCTCGCAAATCGCCCGGCAAAAACCCCAAACTCTCGCCCGCCTCGACAGCCGGACGGACAAGAACGATTTTGCGGACTTGCCCCGCTTTCAGACTTTCCACCGCCGTGGCGACCGCAAGATACGTCTTGCCGCATCCGGCGGGACCGGTCGCAAAGGTCAGATCGAATTTGCGAATCGCGTCGACGTAGCGGCCCTGGCCGGGCGTTCGGGGGCGGATCTTGCGGCCGGTATGCTGAATCTCGATCGATTCGTTGGTGGTCGTTACCGGCGCCGACCCGTTTTCCGCGACGCCTTCCACTCCGCAAATCGATTCGATGTCGCCGGCGCTGAGCGTGTCCTTTTTCTTGGCCAGGGCGCGGAGCCGCTCCAGGGTCCGCGTGGCCCGCTCAACTTCATCGGGCTTGCCGACGATTTTGACACGTCCTTCGCGATGAGTGATCGTGACGTCGAACAGACGACGGATCTTGCGGAGGTGCTGGTCTCTGGGACCGAAGAGTTTGAGGACTTCTTCGGGGCTGCTAATCGACAGGGTGGCTTCGGTCATTCCGACGTCCGAGGGATTCAATCCGTCCAAGGGTGAATTCTACACGTCCAAAGCCCAAGTGGGCGATTCGAATACTGATCTTGGCGTCTCCACCGCCCAGAAGGTTCGCTTGCAGTGTCCCAAATCGTTTGGGTGGCAGCACTTGGATCGAACGGCAGGTCGGCAGTTTTCCTGCTCACAAGGCAGCCGCAAACACCATGAATCCCGGCATCGCGGCTGCAATCAGTGAGTCGGAGACATCCCAAACCCCTCCCATTCCTGGCAGCCAATTGCCACTGTCTTTTGCCCCCGCGTCTCGCTTGACCAGCGATTCTGCCAAATCCCCCAACATCCCGGACACTGCCAGCGCTGGCCCGAGCACAAGTGCCCACCAAGTCGATGGCAACGGGGTGCTGGAGCTGGCGGCAATCCACGGAAACAGGAACTGCAAACAAAGGAAAGCGGCAAACGTCGCGACGGCGATTCCACCCACCGCGCCCTCCTGAGTCTTGCCGGGGCTGAGCCGGGGAATCAACTTGGCCCGCCCCAACGCACGGCCGACAAAATAAGCTCCGGTATCAGATGACTTGGTCGTTGCGATCACGGTCAGTAAAGCCGCCAACCCCCAAGTACCCTCCCCCAGCATCCGCGTGGCCGCAATCAACGCCATCGGCAGCCCGACATACATCGCGACAAACACTCCACCGACCGTTCGTTCGATCGCTCGCTGGGCCGCCAAGCTGGCTTGCTGTTCGCCCACCTTGGCTTCCCGGTGCGGCTTATACCGCCACATCTCGATCCCCAAGATCAAGAACAAGGCCACAACGCCCGTGATCACGACCCAGCCCAATCGGCCCACCGGGCAATTAGCCGGATAGACCCGACCAAACAGGGGCCAAAACATCGGAATGCAAACGGACAGGCTGACGATTCCCGTCGCCGTCAAGCATCCCCAACGCGATGCGCCGCGGCCGCTGCCACGC
>JBCCUO010000239.1:0-6145 GCA_039196805.1 Planctomycetota bacterium
CCTCGATCGCAGCTCGTAGCTCCGGTTCGTCACGATGTCCCGTCACCTCGGCGAAGAACAGGTACTCGCTGGGAGTTTCGGGACAGGGAAACGACTCAATCCAAGTCAGGTTCAGATGTCGCTCCTTAAAGATCAACATCACGTCGGCGAGCGCTCCGGGCTGGTGTTCGACTTGAAACAGCAAAGACGTCTTGTCGTGTCCGGTCGGTGACATTTTCTCTCGACCCAGCACGGCAAAGCGAGTCACATTGTTGGGGTTGTCCTCGATGTTGGCTTGAATAACGTCCAGCTCGTAAGCTTGCCCAGCCTGCAAGCTGGCGACGGCGGCGACCCCAGGCTTCTCAGCGGCCAACCGCGCCGACTCCGCCGTGCTTGTGTTTTCGACCAGCTTTGCGCCCGGCAACTGTGACGATAGCCAACCACGGCACTGGGAAAGCGCCTGGGGTTTGCTGTGCACTTCGACGATCTGTTCTCGAGGCGTGCGAGAGAGCAGATTGTGGTGAATGGGCAGATTGACCTCGCCGCAGATCTCCATGTGCCTGCGGACGAACATGTCCAACGTGTCCACCACGCGTCCATCCGTGCTGTTCTCGATCGGAACCAGACCGGCATCGGCATCGCCACGCTGCACCGCTTGGAACACAGCCGGGATCGACGTGACCGCCGCCATCTGAAACGCCGAGCCAAAGTAGGCGATCGCGGCCAGGTGGCTGTAGCTGTGTTGCGGTCCCAAGAAAGCAACGGTCCGCGGCCGCACCGCCTGCAAGCAAACGCTGGAAACGCAACGTAGCAGGTCGCGGCAAACGCCGGCCCCGGGATCTGTCTGGTCCGACCGCGACTCGACAACTTGATCGATGCGTTCGTTGGCGTCGGCGACCAATCCACTGATCGTGTCAACGGATCCGTAAGCGACCCGAGTGAGATCGATACGCTGACCAACGAGGCGTAGGATTTCCTGATCGATCGTGGCGATCTGAGACTGAGATTCTTCAGGTGTCATGCGACGTACGTTCGTGATCGATTGAACCGGAGAAAGGGGTTTTGCGGGCTAGGTCTGTCAAATTGACACGTCTGCAAACGGCTTGACCAAGCTCATTATCGGGGCAATGCAAACTGGCAGCGAAAAAGTTCTCTGACGAATCTGAAAGCTCAAAAAGTCCAAAAAAAACAGGCTCGACGCAAACAGTTCAATCTGGCAGACAACGTCCGCATTCGTTCTGGCACGCACTTTGCCTTTAGCCTGACCGACATCCGCTGACTGACGAAAACGGCAGCAAGCCCAATAAGACATTCCCAAGTAGGAGAGGATCCATGGCACAAGGCGAAAAAATCATTGGCATCGACCTCGGCACGACCAACAGTGTGGTGGCCGTGATGGAAGGTAGCGAGCCAAAGGTGATTCCCAACCCCGAGGGCAACCGCCTGACGCCCAGTGTTGTCGCATTCACCGACAAGGGTGAGACCATCGTCGGCGAACCTGCCCGCCGTCAAGCCGTCACCAACCCGAAACGCACCGTCTATTCGGCCAAGCGGTTCATGGGGCGCCGCCACAACGAAGTGGAAAGCGAAGAGAAGATTGTGCCCTACGCCGTGACGGGAGGTCCGGGCGACTACGTCAAAATTGGCGTGGGTGACGCCGAATACTCCCCTCAAGAGATCTCGGCCAAGGTGCTTCGCAAGCTCAAGGAATCGGCCGAATCCTATTTGGGACACACCGTCAACAAAGCCGTCATCACCGTTCCCGCGTACTTTAACGACGCCCAGCGACAGGCCACCAAGGACGCCGGCCAAATCGCGGGCCTGGAAGTCGCTCGAATCATCAATGAGCCGACGGCCGCCGCTCTGGCATACGGCTTGGACAAGAAGAAGGACGAGAAGATCATCGTCTTTGACTTGGGTGGTGGTACGTTCGACGTCTCCGTCTTGGAAGTGGCCGACGCAAGCGATGAAGATCAGGAAAGCCGCGTCTTTCAAGTGATCAGCACCTCGGGTGACACGCACCTGGGTGGAGATGACTTTGACCAGTCGTTGATCAACTACGTCGCTGACGAATTCAAGAAGGAGAGCGGCATCGATCTTCGCAACGATCCGATGGCCCTTCAGCGTCTACAAGAAGCCTGCGAAAAGGCCAAGAAGGAACTCAGCACACTACCCGAGACCGACATCAATCTGCCGTTCATCACGATGGACCAGTCAGGTCCCAAGCACCTGACGATGAAGGTCACTCGTGCGACATTCGAAAAGCTGATCGACGACTTGGTGGAACGATGTCGGACGCCGGTCATGCAGGCGTTGAAGGACGCCGGGATGTCGCCTAGTGAGATAGACGAAGTCGTCTTGGTCGGTGGTAGCACGCGGGTTCCCAAGGTCCGCGAAGTTGTCAAACAGATCTTCGGCAAAGAACCTCACCAGGGTGTGAACCCCGATGAAGTGGTGGCCGTGGGAGCCGCCATCCAAGGTAGCGTCCTGGCTGGCGACCGCACCGACGTGCTGCTGCTGGACGTGACTCCGCTGACGCTGGGCATCGAAACCGAAGGCGGCGTGATGACCGCCTTGGTCGAACGCAACACGACCGTGCCGGCGGAGAAGAAGAACGTCTTCAGCACCGCGGCGGACAACCAATCGGCTGTAACGGTCCGTGTGTTCCAGGGCGAAAGGAAAATGGCGACCTCCAACCGGCTGCTGGGCGAGTTCAACCTGGAAGGCATTCCACCGCAACCGCGCGGCGTTCCTCAAATCGAGGTCCGGTTCGACATCGACCAAAACGGCATCCTGAGCGTTTCGGCCAAAGAACTGAAGACCGGCAAAGAGGCCAACATCACGATCAAGGAAGCCGGCGCGCTGAGCGAGGACGACATCGAGCAAATGCGTAAGGACGCCGAGGCGAACGCCGACGAGGACAAGCGTCAGTTCGAATTGGTCGAAGCCAAGAACAAGGCCAGCCAGTTGGTTTATCAACTGGAAAAGCTGATGGAAGAGAACTCGGACAAACTGACCGACGATGACAAGACGCCGATGAACACGGCGATCGAAAAAGTCAAATCCGCTGCGGAAGGCGACGACGTTGCTGCGATCAAGCAAGCGACCGAAGAGCTGGAAGCGGCCTCGCAAGCCTTCAGCAAGGTGCTTTACGAAAAGTCCGCGGCTGACGGCGGAGCGGCCGCGGACACCGCCGAGCCGGGAGCCGCTGCTGCGGCTGGCGGAGGAGACGACGACGCGATCGACGCGGACTTCGAAGTCAAAGACTAGTCGACTGCCTGGTTACGTCGTAGCGGGTGCCGCCAGACTTTTGGGAGCAATCCAAATTCGGAACTCTGGCGAATCCCGCTACGAGACGTGCCGCCTCAAAAGGCGCTTGTTCGCCAAGCATTTTCCCTTTTTCACTTCTCCAACCCTACACAAGTAACTCACCCAACCAGTCGTCGCCGTACCTTCGGGGGTAACAAGAAATGGCTTTTCGATTTGATCGACTCACCACCAAGGCCCAAGCGGCGGTCGCCGAAGCTCAAGCCCAGGCCACGTCCGCGGGCAATCCCGAGATCGATGCGTTGCACCTGATGACGGCCTTGCTGGATGAGCAAGATGGAATCACTCGTCCGCTGCTGGAGAAGATGGGTGTCGATGTCCAAGAGTTTAAGGGCTTGGTGACCAGCGAAAGCGGTCGACTGCCCAGCGCAACGGGTGGGCGACAAAGCTCCGTCTCACCTGCCCTGCAGAGAGTGTTCGAGGCCTCCGCCGAAGCGGCAGAGTCACTGAAGGACGAGTTCGTCAGCACCGAGCATCTGCTGCTGGGTATGGCACGCGCCGAAAACAAGGTGCAAAACCTGCTCAAGCTCTCCGGTGTCACCGATGCCGACGTGCTGAAGGCGATGAGTGAGATTCGCGGTTCGGCTCGCGTGACTGATCAGAATGCGGAATCCAACTACCAGGCGCTCGAAAAATTCGGCATCGATCTGACCGAACTCGCCGAGCAAGGAAAGTTGGACCCGGTCATCGGCCGCGACGGTGAGATCAGGCGCGTGATTCAGGTACTCTCACGTCGAACCAAGAACAACCCAGTCCTTATCGGACAGCCCGGCGTCGGAAAAACGGCGATCGCGGAAGGGTTGGCGCTGCGAATCTTCGAGGGGGATGTGCCCAACAGCCTGAAAGATAAACGCGTGGTGTCGCTGGACATGGGCGCCCTGGTCGCCGGGGCGAAGTTCCGTGGGGATTTTGAGGAGCGACTGAAGTCCGTGATCCGCGAGGTGAAGGACTCGGGCGGTGATGTCATCCTCTTCATCGACGAACTGCATCTGGTCGTTGGGGCTGGGAATGCCGAAGGGTCAGCTGATGCTGCGAACTTGCTGAAACCGGAGCTGGCACGAGGAGCGCTGCGATGCATCGGAGCGACGACCTTAGACGAGTATCGCCAGAACATCGAGAAGGATGCCGCGCTCGAGCGACGGTTCCAGCCGGTCTACGTCGGCGAACCCGCTGTCGAGGACACGATCGCGATCCTTCGCGGCCTGAAGTCGAGATATGAATCGCACCATGGCGTTCGCATCACCGACAGTGCATTGGTCGCCGCAGCCACGCTATCCAACCGATACATTGCCGATCGCTTCCTGCCGGACAAAGCGATCGACTTGGTGGATGAAGCTGCCAGTCGACTTGCTATGGAAAAGGAGAGCGTTCCTGAACCGATCGACCAATTGCAGCGCAAGCTCCGCCAGCTGGAATTGGCACATCGACAGTTGGTCGACGAAGAAGATGCTTCGGCGGTCGCTCGCCGCGAGGAGATCGAGCAGGACATCGACGGCACCAAACACGAACTGGCGAGCCTGAAGGAGCAGTGGGAAGCGGAAAAGATGGGGTTGGACGACGTCCAATCGATCCGCCAAGAAGCGGATCGTCTACAGCACCGGTTTGCCAGTTTGGACGTCGAGGCGAAAGAAAAGCAACTGCGAGGCGAGAACCCGGAAGACTTGTACCGAGAGATGCTAGAGGTGCAGTCGCGTCAACGCGAACTTCAACACAAGCTTGACGACGCCGAGTCCCAAGAGCAGCACGAGCCGGAAACCGACGAGACAAAGGAGGACGACGATCGCAGACGTCTGTTGCGAAAAGAAGTTTCCGACGAAGAGATTGCCGAAGTGGTCAGCGCCTGGACCGGAGTGCCTGTTAGCCGAATGATGGAGACCGAACGAGCGAAGTTGTTGGTCATGGAGGAACGATTGCATCAACGTGTCGTCGGCCAAGACGAAGCGGTGACCGCGGTGTCTGATGCCGTCCGCCGGAGCCGCAGCGGTTTGCAAGACCCCAATCGACCGATTGGATCGTTCTTCTTCCTAGGCCCCACCGGGGTCGGAAAGACCGAGCTATGCAAAGCGCTTGCCGAGGTCATGTTTGATGACGATTCGGCCATGGTCCGAATCGACATGAGCGAATTCATGGAACGGCACAGCGTGTCGCGGTTGATCGGAGCGCCCCCCGGATACGTGGGCTATGAAGAGGGAGGAAAGTTAACGGAAGCGGTTCGGCGACGACCCTACAGCGTGATCCTGCTGGACGAGATGGAGAAGGCTCATCCGGACGTATTCAATATCTTGTTGCAAGTCTTGGACGATGGTCGCCTGACCGATGGTCATGGCCGCACCGTTGATTTCACCAACACGGTGGTCGTGATGACCAGCAACGTGGGTAGCCAAGTCATTCAACAAGTCACCGAAGATGGCGGTTCTTCCGACGAGATGCATGCTGCCGTCAACGAAGCACTTAAGTCTCGGTTCCTTCCGGAGTTCCTGAACCGAATCGACGACATCGTGATCTTCCAGCCCCTCGACCGATCGCAGATCCGTCAGATCGTTTCGCTGCAACTACGCGGTTTGGCGAAGCGATTGGAAGACTCCGGGCTTCAATTGGAAGTGACCGAATCAGCCATCGACGAAATCGCGGCCGAGGGTTTCGACCCTGCGTACGGAGCGCGTCCACTGAAGCGGGCGATCCAAAAGCAGGTCCAAAACCCACTCGCCACGGCGCTGCTGCGAAGCCACTATCCGGAAGGATCGACGGTACAAGTCGATTTCGACGGCACCAACTTTCAGTTTCAGCAAGCCGAAACACCGGAGCCAGTCGAAGCCGCAACCCACTAGGATCGAGCTCG
>JBCCUO010000240.1:0-6144 GCA_039196805.1 Planctomycetota bacterium
CAATTTGAGTTGCCCACTGGAATTCACGTGCAAATCGCGTGGAGGTTCCCCATTCGGTTGCTTGTCGACAAACTGCAGGGGGATCAACTTGCAACATTGAGGCGGGAGCCTGTTCTGTTTTCTGCGGAACACTCCATGCCTGGCCGGTACCGCGACCGGAAAGACTCGCTCGACACCGTGGGTCAAACCATGAAGGATTTGGCGGTCCCAAGTCACGCATTTTCAAGACCTCCCCCTCACGCCGCCGAATCGAATTGAATTCCTCTGTCGAAGCGATCTCAGACCCCAGCGAATCCACGCATCGGTCCGGCCGTCTGGCGATTCTGGTCTTGGCGATTGCTGCCGTCGCATTGCTGATTCCGTTGCCGTTCGGGCACCGCATCTTCAGCGTGCTGGGAGACCTGTGTCATGCACCGCTGTTCGCGGCGTTGACCCTGGGTGGTCTGCGACTTGCCCGGCGTGCAGGTTGGTTACCCCATTCCGACGGCCGAAGCGTGGTCGCGTCGATCGGATTCGCCATCTCCATGATCACGTTTAGTCTCACGATGGAGGCGGCACAGTACTATTCCGGCCGCAGCGCGACTCTGCACGATGCCATCGCCAACAGTTTGGGTACGGTCGCGGGATTGTGCCTGTTTTGGGCGTGGGAGCCCGCAGCATTGCTCCGACTTCGCGCCATGCTAAAGCTAGTCGCGGCAGCGCTATTGGTCATGGCCTGGTGGTATCCCACCCACGCACTCTGGGACATGGCGATGGCGTACCAGCGATTCCCGCTGCTTGGGTCGTTCGAGTCCCCGGTAGAGTTCCAACGCTGGTACGTTCGCGGCTGCGACGTTCAGTGCAGCTCACGCCATGTCACCAACGGCAACCATTCGATGCGTCTGAATGTGAAGCCCGGAGACTACCCTGGTGTCACGTTGATCCACATGCCGGGCGACTGGAGTCGTCTGGATTCACTGCAAGTGGACATGACGCTGGATGCCGCGGCCCCGGTCAATTCCATCGTGATCGAAGTCAAGGTGATTGATCTCGTCGGGCGCGGGAGTTATCAGCAAGCGGCCCGCAAACGGTGGACGCTGCAGCCCGGCAAGACGAAGCGGCTAGTGATGTCGCGTGACGAGATCGTCAACGGGCCGGACGATCGTAGGCTGGAACTCGAACACGTGCGCTACGTGGATCTGTTGGTGATCAAACCGCAGCAACCCTTCAGCGTGTTCGTCGATGATTTTCGACTCACCCTGCGACAGCGTGAGGAAGCCTCGTGATTCTGTCCCTTGCAATGTTGCTTGCTCAGCAAACGGAAACGGGGTGGTTGCCCGCGGTCAGGGTCGTGGTCGCTTCGACACTCCTGGCTTCTCTCTGGTGCATTGAATCGTATTTCACGCGGGCGTCTCATCGTGGCGACAAGCTCCGTCATGGGCTACGCAATCTGACGCTGGCCGTATTCAACGCTTGCGTGTTGTACTTGCCGATCGGTTTGACGACCCTAGCAATCCTCTCGTACACCGATCGCCAGTCGTGGGGGTTTGTGCCATGGGCGGCCGATAGCCGTGTCATCCGGTTCGTGATCGCCTTCTTGTTGCTGGACCTATGGAGTTACGCCTGGCATTTGACCAACCACCGAATGAGATGGTTGTGGCGATTTCATCGGGTGCATCACAGCGACTGCGCGATGGACGTGACAACCGCCGCGAGGTTTCATGTCGGGGAAATGGCGATGGCTGCCGTCGTGCGGCTGCCATTCCTGTTTTTGCTGGGCGTGTCGGTAGCGGATCTGGTGATCTACGAGACAGCCTTGGTAACGACGTCCTTGCTGCATCACTCGGCCATCCATTTGGGAGCTGTCGATCCGGTTCTTCGATTGCTGATTGCCACGCCGGACATGCACCGGATCCACCACTCACGCCGCGAAGTGGAATCATCGTCCAACTATGGTTCAGTGCTTTCTGTTTGGGATCGCTTATTCGCCAGCTATCGACCTGAGCCGATTCGGCCGGCATCGTGCGGGCTCGACCAATTCGATCGCCAGGATCGGCAGTCGCTTGCGGGGATGCTGAAGACACCGCTTGATCCGATGGATCCTGAAGAGGCCGGTCCGGCGGTTGCGGCGGGGCGTTCGCCATCTACACAATGAAGACGAAACACTATTTGGTAGTGAGTGATGACACCTTCCGATCAAGAGGGCAGCGAGATGAACCCATTCAAACGAAGCCTGCTGGGCGACGAAACAACGCATGAGATCGCCAAGCTGATGCAGGCGAATCTGGCCGACTTGGTGGATGCCGCTCTGTTGCTCAAACAGGCGCACTGGAACGTGACCGGCAAGCATTTCCAACCGGTCCACGAGCAATTGGATGAGGTCGTGGAGACGCTTCGCGGTGCAGGCGATGATGTGGCCGAGCGTATCGCCACTCTGGGGGCCAGTCCGGATGGACGAAGCCACAGCGTGTCGGCGGAGAGTCGGCTGGCATCCTTTCCGGCTGGGTTTCATTCCACCGAGTCGACGGTCACCGCGGTTGCGGACGCTTTGAAAGTGCTGATCGAAGGACTGCGTGAGTCGATCGAACCGATGGGAGACTTGGATCCGATTAGCGAGGACCTGCTGATCGGGATCACGGCCGAAATCGAGAAGCACTTCTGGATGCTGCAAGCTCAAGAAGTTTCCCAGTGAAACACAACGACGCGCACGCTTTTGAGAGCGTCCGGCCTAGGAAATCGACCGACGGGAGAGCGGTGGTGGCTGTTGTTAGTTTTCCGTCGTGCTCGTGCTCCTGCTCAGTCGCTTCGACCGTGCTCGTAATCGCGAACGTCCGGTTGACGCTCCTCTCAGCGCAGTTTCACGATTCGATGACGAGCACGCGCACCGCAGCGCTGAGCACCAGCACGGGACTTGTGAAACTTCAGATCCCTAAGCAGGACGCTCTTTTTTGCACTGCGGCTGATCGAGATCGCACCACATCCATCAGCCGTTAGGCGGCAGCGTGCCGGGTTCTACCCACTGCGCAAGAACCCGCGTGCTCGCGCACTGCGGCTCATCTAGATCGCGCTGATCGGCCGCTTAGCGCCCGCCTGTTAGGTTCTGTCAACGGCACAAGGAGCGGCGGGCCAGCGCGCCGGAAGGTCCGGCTACGGCAAGCGTCGGTACATCCGCGTGGCTCGCTGGACTGCGGCCGATTCGGGGGCCGTTCGCACGGACAGGTAGCCGACGATTTCGCCGCCCTCCAAGCAAGGAAAGACAATCGCTTTGACCCAGTAGAGCCGTCCTGTCTTGGAGCGGTTCGCGACGTAGCCCTGCCAAAGCTTGCCCGACCCGATGGTCGACCAGAGATCGGCAAACGCCGACCTGGGCATGTCGGGGTGGCGAATAATGTTGTGTGGTTGTCCCACCAGTTCGGACTCCTCAAATTCCGCGATCTGGCAGAAGCGATTGTTGGCAAAGGTGATCTTGCCGCGAGTGTCGGTGGCGGAGATCAATATGTCGTCGGGGGTCAAGGTGCAAGTCCGCTCGGCGCGACCGAAACGATTCTCCGCTCGGAAGACGCTAGTGTCCGACAGCGGAGCCAATCGATCCAACGGGTCAATGCTCTCGCGCTGGCATTCCTGTCCGATCAGGCGGAGAAGATACGAGAAGGTTTGACCGATCGAGTTGATCTCTCTCATCTCATTCTCGACCACCGCCGAACTGGTGCTCAGCAGATCGAATCGCGCGTGAGATTCTTGGAGCTGCGTGACAAACTGATCGGTTTCGTTGCTGATCGTGATGGCGCCGTCGCGTGTCGTTTCGACTGCCCGAATCGACTGCTCGGCCTTGTCAACGGATTGCTGCACGCTGGACCCGAGCGTTGTGACCGCTTCGGCCAATTGATCGAGAGTCCCGTGGATCTCTTTGTTGGTGGACTTGGTTCGTTGGGCCAGTTCCTTGACTTCGCTGGCGACGATCGCGAAGCCACGACCAGCTTCGCCCGCGCGAGCCGCTTCGATTGTTGCGTTGAGCGCCAACAATTGGGTTTGGTCGGCAATCTCGTCGACCGACTGAATCAGGGAGGCGATTTCGCCAAAGTGCTTCTCAAGCACCCTCATCTGGTCGCTGACTTTACGCAACTCGTTCGAGCTCTCCTCGGTGGCGCTGACGACTGAATCGACGTTGTCGTCGATCGCCGTCACGCTTTCCTGAACCACCTTCATGCGTTCCAACATCGTGGTCATCCGGGAAGCGCTCTCGCGGATCGTTCCGATCTGGTTTTCCAACGCAGATCGTGTCGAATGCGTGACGGTGGACAGTTCGGCTCCTGCTGCCTGGAACAGTGAATCACGGAGCGCCGCGGCGTCAAACTCTTCAAGCTCGGAGGCTGACGCTTTCGCCTGCTTCAGATCCGCCGCTTGGTTTGGTTCCATGAGTTGCATCAGAGGTTGTCCTGCCGGAACGTTTGGTTGGAAGTGACTCGCATTCAAACATGCTGGCAATCCGATGCGGTGCTCTCCACGCATGCCGATTTTCGGCCGTCCAAACAGTGGCCCCGTATCGATTATTCGGGCTCCAAATCAACAACGAAGGCGTTTGCCAAAACCGCTCACCCCGAATGTGACAGCAGTGACCAGTCGTGCGATTTCGCACGCGAGCCGTGAGCAGAGCTTCGCTCGGCAAGAGCCTCACATTGCCGCAGCCGAGAACGGCAGCAGGCTCGAACGATGCGGGATGCCCGGCTAATGTGAGTCGCGTTAACGCACCTGAGTGACGTTCACTGAGACGCTGAGGGTCGTGTCGCCACCGCCGAGTGCAATTCCTCGCATGGGGCTCACGTCGTCATAGTCCCTACCGTGACCGATCGAGATGTGATCGGTCGAGGCGAAGCAGGCGTTGGTGGGGTCAAAGTCGACCCAACCGAGATCGGACCCAGCGTAGACGCTGATCCAGGCGTGCGACTCGTCCGCCCCAATCAGTTGTTTTTGGCCGTCCGGGGCGATCGTTCGCAGGTACCCACTGACGTAACGCGCGGGCAGATTCAGGGATCGCAGGCAGGCGAGCTGGACGTGAGCAAAGTCCTGACACACGCCAGCCTTTCCGCGGAAGGCCTCTTCTGTGGTTGTGTGGACACTCGTGGCGGTCGAGTCGTAACGAAAATCGGCGTGGATCTTCCGCGTCAGATCCATGGCCGCCTCCAGGATCGGCCTCTGCGCGGTGAAACAGTCCGCCGCGTAGTCGCGAAACGCGGTGTCGCAACGCACCCGAGGCGAGTTGTAGCGATACTCGCCAACGTCGAACCAATTCGGGTCTTCATGGCCGATCAGTTGGCTGCGAATCGACTCCCACTCAGGTGAAGCAAGCGACCCGCGCTCGCGGAAATCCGTTACCGTGACTTCGCTGAACACCGCAACGGTGAGCGAGTCGTGAAGCGTTTCGACCGAAAAGGAATGGACGCGATTCCCAAAGTAGTCGGTGTGCTCAATGATTCGTCTTGGCGGCGGCTCGATCGTCAGACGAACGTCGTGGCACTGCGTCGACTTGGTGTCGCGAGGTGCCATCCTGAGCTGGTTGTGGCACAACGCCACCGCATCGCCGTACTGATAGCGGGTCCGATGTTGGATGCGATAGCGGGCGGTCTTGTGGGTCGTCATGAAGATAGCGGGACGTCATCAAGCAATCTGGTCGCCATTATCTGCGGCGGCCTGTCAAGGACTGACGGACGGTCGTGTGAATCAAGTAACGGGCAGCGACTGCGTTGCTTAGTTCCGGAAGGCCTTTTAACAGCTTGCGTAACAACGATTCCAGTTCGTGTCGATGACCACCCTTTCCGCGAATGGCCAGTTGGTTCGCCTCACTCATCCGGACCAGGTGGCGCATGGCTTCAGCCATCTTGCGGACTGTACTGATGCCGACTTCCGATGGGCTGTCGGGTAGCTTGTCGATCAGCTTGCATGCCGCTTCCAACTGAAAACGCAGAGAGCGTGGGTTGGTCTCGTCGTTAGTGATCAAGTCAATGGTTGATGCGGGTTGCAGCAACAACAGGTATCGAGAGCGGTACGTCATCGCGCTGTCGGTGACCTCCAGCAACGCTTCCAGCACCGGACGTTCATCCTCGATCGGGTAGGAGAGCATCGTCGAAAGGATTTCCGCCGTTTGGTAGGCCCGATCGATCCGCCGGC
>JBCCUO010000241.1:0-6138 GCA_039196805.1 Planctomycetota bacterium
ACTTGATTGCTGGCGTAGTCGCGAATCTTTGCCACGGGGATTCCAGCAAGCTGTTTGGGCGGCGAACTGCGGAAGGCTTCCAGCAGTCGTTTCATCGCCGCCATCCCTTCGCTGCCTTCCATGAACAGATTGATCAGCGTCTCGGCGTGATAACCGTGTTGGCGGTAGAGGTCAGCCAAGTGCTCGTGCAGCGACCGCTGTTTGGCTTTCAGTTCGGCCACCAGTTCACTCATCAACATGCACGCCACCGCACCGTCTTTGTCACGGCAATACTGCCCGACCAAGTATCCATGTGACTCTTCGCAGCCGTAGACAAACGTGTCGGGGCCTTCGCGGTCGATCACTTCGGCGATGTGCTTGAAACCGACCAGCAAGTCGCCCTCGCAGCGGACGTTGTGGGACGTTGCAATTCGGCGAATCAACTCGGTCGTCACCAACGTCTTGATGATGTAGTGGTCGGGTGTCAGCGTTCCCTCTTCGGAACGTTTTCGAAGTACGTAGTCTGCTAGCAGCGCGCCGATCTGATTTCCATTGAAGGTGCCCCACTGCATGGAAGCATCCAGCGTCAGTGGAGCCGCAACGCCAAGACGATCGCAGTCGGGATCGGTCGCCAGGATCACGTCGCACATCGCTGCCTGGGCAAAGCGAATCGGTTCCTCGAAAACCGCCTGGTTCTCAGGATTCGAAACGTGACCAGGAACGTTGGGGAAATCACCACTCTTCTCTTCATGCGGGGCATAGACCTCGACTTCGCGAAATCCATCCCGTGCCAGCAACGGCAACACCGCCTCCGCGCCCACACCATGCAGCGGCGTGTACAAGACCTTGGCATCACGAGGTCCTTGGAAGCGACACGCGGCCGCGGCATCAAGATAAGCCTCATCGATTTCTGACGTGACGATCTCCACGCGCCCGTCCGACAAGGCTTCATCAAAAGGAGTTACGCGGATCGCTTGGCAACTCATGACCCGATCGATGATCGCTTTGTCATGCGGCGGCAAGACCTGGCCTCCGGTCGACCAATAGACTTTCACTGCGTTGTCGCTGGGAGGATTGTGACTGGCGGTCACCATGATGCCGCAGTCGCAGTGCTTGTGTCGAACGGCGTAGGAAAGCTGTGGTGTCGCGCGATAGTCATCCAAGAAGTAGACCTTGATGCCGGCGGCTACCATGATGCCGGCACAAAGCTCGGCAAAGTGACGTGACTTGTGCCGCGTGTCGTAGGCGATTGCACAACTGAGGTTCGACGAGTCCTTGGCCGATTCGACAACGTAGTCCGCCAGCCCCTGCGCACTTTCACCAATCGTTCGGTCATTGATGGCGTTGGAACCGATGTCGTACATCCGGCCTCGGCGTCCACCCGTTCCGAAGGGAATGATTGTCCAAAAGACGTCGTCCAACTTCTGCCACTGCCTCTGATCGATGTGGTCGACCACCTGCTGTCGGTAGTCGGCGTACCGGGACTCGGTCAACCAGGCCTGAATGTTTTGGCGAGCGGAGTCGGTGACCTGGCCTTCGGCGACCGCCGCACTGAGGGCATCGATGGCTACGGTGACGGCAGAATCCAGGTTGCTCATGGGTGACTCACGCTGAGGTTTCACACGCGGTGTTGGTAGAGGAAGCGATTTGGTCACCTTGATGCGACCGGGGCGGCTGATTCTATTTGCTGGCCCAGCAAAGTCGCAACGAGGCTGAAATCGTCGCGTCCGGCGGTTAGCGTCAACGAGCGAAAAGGGGGCCGAATGGAGACCAGCGAATCCGTCTCGGCGCGAAGTCGACCGTTCCAAGCGTTCTCACCCTCGTCACCAGCCAGTCGGCGTGTCATGAGCGAATTGATCATCAGTGTTAGCGGGCTGCGCGGGATTGTCGGCGAAACTCTCACGCCTGACGTCGCGGCCAAGTACGTGGCTGCGTTCGCGGGTCAAGCAAAACCAGGGCCGATCCTGGTCAGCCGCGACGGGCGCAGCAGCGGTCCGATGCTGCGTCAGGCAATTACGTCCGCTTTGATGGCCTGCGGCCGCGACTGCATCGACCTGGACGTGGCGGCCACACCGACCGTGGGCGTCCTGGTTCGGGCTCGGGGTGCCGCTGGCGCGGTGCAGATCTCGGCCAGTCATAATCCTCCGCCCTACAATGGCATCAAGCTCTTTGGCGACGATGGCCGAGTCTTGGACGCTCGAAAGGGAGCTGCGATTCGTCAGGATTACTTCGATAGCCTCGCCGCCTGGACCTCTTTCGACCAGATTGGCATGACCAGTGCCGAGGCCGATCCACATCAGCCGCACCTGGAAGCGGTTTTGGACACCGTCGACCAACTGGCCATCCGTGCGGCCGGACACCGCGTGCTGCTGGACAGCAACCACGGGGCGGGAAGTCTGCTGGGTAAACGGCTGCTGGAGGCGCTCGGTTGCGAGGTCGTCTGCTTGGGTGATCAGCCCGATGGGCAGTTTAGTCACGTCCCCGAGCCGACGGCGGAGAACCTGGCTGACGTCTGTGAGGAAGTCAGGAAGCAAAGCTGCGTGGTCGGATTCTGCCAAGACCCTGACGCCGACCGACTGGCACTGATTGACGGTGATGGTCGTTACATCGGAGAAGAATACACGCTGGCCCTTTGCGTTCAACGTGCACTGAACGATCCCGAAACGCGTGGTCCGATCGTGATCAACGGAGCGACTAGCGGAATGAGCGAACGGCTGGCGGCCACGGCGGGCGTCGACTGCTACCGAAGCGCCGTCGGGGAAGCCAACGTCGCGGACATGATGATCGACAAACGGGCGACCTATGGGGGCGAGGGCAACGGTGGCCCCATCGACCCCCGCGTCGGCTACGTACGCGATAGCTTTGTGGGCATGGCCCAGGTCCTGGAGTTGATCACGCAGTCGGGGCAGAGTCTGGCGCAGCTTGCCGACGCGCTGCCGAAGCTACATATCCACAAAACCAAGGCCACAGTCGCCACGCAAGCTTTGCCATCGTTGTTTGACAAACTCAAGGACGTGCACGGCAACGCCAAGATCACCGAGGGTGACGGATTGCGTTTGGCTTGGCCCGATCGCTGGCTGCTGGTCCGAGGCAGCAATACCGAACCGATCGTGCGATTGATTGCTGAGGCCGAGTCCGCGGATGTCGCCACGCAGTTGTGCGCCGATGCCGCAGCGTTGATTTAAGCTCCCTTCCCATCTTTGACGCCATGCACAGCATGAACCCAACTGAAATTCTGGATACACCGGACGACGCGGCGCTCAAGTTCTTGCCCGAGGGGCCTTACCCACTTGCCGATGGCAAGTTTTCGTGGGTCGCCATTCAGCACGGTGCTGATAGCCAGGTCGGTTCCCTGAACGTGTTTGATCTTGCGACAGGGCAAAATCAATCGTTCCCGCTTCCTGGTCGCCCCGGGTTTGCGTTTCCCTGCACCACCGAGGGCCGGTTTGTCGTCGGCTGCGAGCGTTCGCTGGGATATTTCGACACACGCGACAACAGCTGGGCACCTTTTTGCACCGGAGTCGACGATGACGTTGACAACACGATCATCAACGATGGGCTGGTGTATAAGGACAACTTGATTTTTGGCACAAAGGATCTTGAGTTTGCGTCCAAGAAGGCGGGGTTGTATCTGTATCGCGGACGTGACGAGCGATTGATTCGACTTCGCGACGATCAGATCTGCAGCAACGGAAAGGCGGTCTTGTTGTCAGCTGACGGATCGTTGTCGCTCTTGGATATCGATTCTCCGACTCGCAAGATCGTAAGCTATGCCCTGGATGTGGATGCCGGAACTCTGGGCGACCCGTCCACCGTGGTGGACTTCGCCGGCGACCCCGCCGTCCCCGATGGCATGTTGGTCACGCCTGATGGCAGGGCCTTGATCGTATCGATGTTTCGCCCGGAAGCTGCCGACCATGGCGAAACTCGGATGCATGATTTGGCAACCGGAAACTTGCTGGCGGTCTGGGAAACGGCGGGCTCGCCACAGAACACCTGTCCTGCGATCATCCGTGCTGACGGTGGGTTAAAACTAGTGATCACCACCGCAGTGGAGAACATGGACACGGAAGCTCAGGCAGCCTGTCCCGGTGCTGGTCGACTATTTGTCGCCGACCTGGACTGGGAAGACTCGGGCAGCGAACTCGCCCCACGATTTCCGAAATGAACCTCGCGTTTTCTGACTGGTAGCCTCGAAATCGCTGTGTTGCACGCGCCGTTACAGCACCATCAATCGCCTTTCCACCGATGCCGGTACCGCTGAACCAGCACCTTTTCGTCGGGGGTCCCGATCGCTCGGTACACCTTCCAAGCGGGTTTGGCGGGCCCGAGCCGATCCGCTTCGTTTGGAAGTCCACGCAGCCCCAGCCTCAAGCCTCCTTCGTTGGGGTGATCGCTGGGGCGGTGGTAATCAAACGCCAAGATGGATGGGCATTGGCGTAATTGCTGCCAGGTGTACAGCAGCGCGGCCGCCTGAGTTTCAAGTTCTTCGGCGTCATCTTGGTTGGCATGAAACCCCTGTTCGCTGCAGATCACAGGACGGACCTGTCCGCCACGCATTCGCGTCTCAGGAAGGTGCATGAATCGATCCAGGACAGTTAGGTTCTTGATAGTGATCAATTCGGTATCGAAGTCGTCGGAGACTTGTCCGTCATCCCAAGTATTCGCCTTCCAAAGGCTCTGGGGATACGGGTGATAGGCGACGCCCCAGGGGAAGTCGCCTTCAAGCTGACTGTGCTTGATTAGCCACTGCAGCATTGACTTGGGCGCGTAGGTCTTCCACGGACGTTCGTCCGGCACATCCCAACGATGAGTCAGCGAGATGAAGACGCGAGCCGACGGGTTCCAGCGTCGAACGGCTTGGTCCACCATCCGCATCGAACGGACATAGTGGTCCATAAATACGTCCATCGGTTGCTCACCCATGTTCGTCCACTGCCACCCGTAGTCCACCTCGTTGTGAACGATCCAGTGGTCGATACGGCCTTGCGAGCCGTGTCCGCTGTAGCGTCGGGCCAGCACATCCAACGTCGCAGCGTATCGATCGGTTGCTGCCTTGGTCGTCAGATCGGGCATCGCATAGGCACCCGCCGATTCTGAATCGGGATGAACCAATGGCGTATCCGTTCCCGGACCGGGAATCAACAGGATGCCAGCCAGTTGAATCCCAGCATTCTTGGCCGTTCGCACATTCGCATCCAGCTGTTCCAATCGATTTCTGTTGGCCCACCAAGTCCGCCGGCCGATCTTCATCGGTACGTCGTAGCCCGAACCGCGCAGATCGTCCAACAAGCCTTTCATCACGATGTTGATCGATCCGTGTTCGAGCCCCAAATCGCGCAACATCGATGAACTCCATCGCGATGTGATGCAGGTGAGCCCCTTCGCCGGTCCGGTGGACAATCGCTGCGGACTGGCTGCGTCGTCGTCGGGGTTGGCGCGTGCGTTCGCGTAACGTGCCGGGGAAACGACCTGCCACCGACCGTCGCCGGTGGCGGATGTGTGGTGGCGAACCAACTGCCAACGTGAGCCAACGTGGTTTTCTGAATCGATGCCGCTCAGCGGCAGCTGCATGGTGAACGTCCCGTCGCCCCGGATCGTCGAAACGGACTGCCGCGCAGCAAGTTCGGGCTCAGTGGGCGTGGTTGCGGACACAGACTCCGCGGACCGTCGAATGAGGTAGAGGTCTTTGCGTAGATGGGTGACCCCCTGCACCGTCACGGTTTGGCCAGCGACAGCAACATCGGTGATTTGGGCCGGCCAGTCACGCTGCATGTAGTCCTGGATCAGGGTGGCCAGGGATCGCTTTTGTTGCCGCAACCGAGCGGCACTGCCCTTAGCGACAAGCTCTCGGTCATTCATCGCGCGAATGGTGATGGACCTCACCGAGAGTCGCACGCCGGATCGCAAGCCAAGATCCAATCGAATCGGTGTGGATCGATCGTCGGCGATCGAAGTGGGCGCTAACTGAGACAGGTTCACGTGGTAGGTGGTCCAGCCCTCGGCTGGAGGTAGGTCCGGCAAGCTGACAAATCGGCCCGGTCTAGCGGGTCTTCCAACCCTCCACTGCAAGCCCTTCAGTCCCGACGGGCAGAAGTAATCCAGCTCCAGCACCCAATCTCGCTCGATCCCAGGATGGGCAGTAACCTCAAACCAGAA
>JBCCUO010000242.1:0-6116 GCA_039196805.1 Planctomycetota bacterium
CCTCAGCGTGTCCGGCATACAGTCGATCACAAAGAATCGGGCTACCGATGTGATCCAGGTGTACTCGGATCTGGTGCGTCCGACCGGTCTTGGGCATTACCCGGACTTGGCAAAATCGTCCGTGCCGTGCCACCACTTCATAGAATGTCGAAGCCGGCTTGCTGGTCGAATGGCCTTCGCGAATCGCTTGCTTGTCGCGCTGGTAAGGATGCCTTCCGATGGGAGCCTCGATTCGATCGCGATCTCGGTCGATTCGTCCGGCCGTGATGGCGAAGTATTCCTTGCTGACCGTTCGATCTTGAAACTGTGCCGCCAGGTGAATGTGCACGGCGTTGGTCTTGGCGACCACGATCACGCCACTGGTGTCCCGATCAAGACGATGCACGATGCCGGGGCGGGTCGGGCCACCGACATCGGAAAGTGACTGGAAGCGAAACGCTAAGGCGCTGGTCAGCGTGCCCGTCCAGTTGCCCCGCGCGGGGTGCACGACCATGCCGGCCGGTTTGTTGACGACGACAAACCCATCATCTTCGTACAGCACATCCAACGGGATGTTTTCGGGAACCGCATCGTCCGATTGTTCGGCGGGTAGGCGAAATCGAATGCGTTGCCCTGCCTTCACCTTGTAGCTTGGGCGGATGATTCGGCCATCTACTTCGCAACCGTCGTGCTGCACCGCTTGCCGAATCTGCGAGCGACTGAATCCGTCGCACGTTTGCGTCAGAAAGAGGTCAATTCGTTGACCCGATACAGAATCGGGAACCACGAACTCACGCGTGGTGTCGCTAAACCCAATCTCTTGGGCCGAGGCGAGTGAATCGACCGAAACCAGATCGCCGACAGTCGTTTGATCCTCGCTAGGGGGCGGACCCGCGCCGGTCACGAGTTGTCCGCAGAGTCCGACTGGGCCGCCTCACCGGTCGCCGCGTCTTCCGCAGGGGAATCGCCTGCCTCGGAATTGTCGGCGGGCTCCACGGCTGCGTCGTCTACAGCTTCACTCGAGTCCTGATCGGAACTGGTGTCACTGTCCGACTCCGGTGTTTCCTCTGGAGCCTCCGGGTCGGATCCCAATCCCATCTGGTCGGTCAGCGAATCCAAGCTGGGCAGATCCAAATCCGACACGTCGGGCAACGATTCGATGCCGGAAAGGGCGGGCGGTAGGTCTGGATCGGCGGGCGAGAAGTCCTGTTCGGAGAACCAGCCCAGGAACTGCCTGGTTTCATCCCGCGAAAGTGTCTCGATCCGCTTTTGAGCATGCTCAACCATGGCTTCGGATTCATTCGCCTCGACGACGGCTTCGAAGGCTTCGATTGCCTCGTCGACGTTTCCAAGCGAATCGGCAGCACGGGCCAAACCAAAATGGGCTCGGGAGGTGATCAGCGTGTCTTCGGTGCTGGACAAGGCTTCTCGATAAGCCGATTGGGCCAAGCCAAGCTTCTCTTCCGCGATCTCGCGGGACTGAAACAGTTGGTTGATCCCATCGGCCAAAAACTGATCGCCTTCGTACAAACGCAACCAGGCTCCGGCGGGCGCTCCGGCGTGTCGTCCGGCAGCCTCCGAGAGGGCTTCGGCATCAGTGGTTTCGCCCGCCATGATCAGATCCAACGTTGCGTCGCTCCGCTGGTTGGCTTGTCCGCTGCTATACAGACTCCACCCGGCCAGACCGGCGATGCCCACCGCGGCGAAAACCGCAATCAGCTTGGAATAGGGCTCGATCTGGGTATTCAGTCGGCCTAGGTAAGTGGCCAGCAGGTTCTGCTGCAGGTCGTGCCGATCTTGGCTAGTCATGAGATCTGAGTGCGCTGGTGATTCGGGTACTTGAAGCACCGAAGGAAAGTTGGAACGCGGCAGGAAGCCCGGAAGTATAGAAATCGCCGAAACTTAACGTCAATAGACTTCGTTTGGGGCCGTACGCCAAGTCGCGATCACCCAACATTCGGTAGACTGAGGTCCATGAGCGACCTGACACCTGCGCCGGTGGTTCGCAGTCGACTGCTACCCCGGTTCTCTTTTCTGCATCTTTTCGCGGTCACGACAGCAGCGGCCGTCCTGTTAGCGGTGGCTCGCCAAGCCCAAAACGGTGGCGCGTACGCGGCAGCGGTTCTGGCGTTGGTCGGCACGTTCCTGCTGTTTTTGGTCGGCATGAGTGTCGTCTTCCTGGTCGCTTGGGCGATCTCAGGTCTGAACGAATCCTTGCATGAGGAGGATCGCTCGTGAAACGGGGCTGGCTCGTCCGGGGGCAAGTCGTGACAGGCCACTGGGCTCGACTGGGATTGGTCAGTTGGTTGCTGATTGCCGGACAGTCTTCGGCAAACGCTCAGCCGATCATTGATGCGCCGGACGATTCGCTGATCGCTCCCCAGCCCGCGATCAGCGGACAACCGGTTGCCTCAGTCGCTTGGCGGACTCCAGCATCGTCGGTGAATCTCCCCGCCGCCGGAGCGATTCCGGCCGGCTTTACCGCGCAGGTCGAAATCGATTCCACGTTTGATGCAACGGCCGTTCCGGTCACCATTCGTCTCGTTGCCACATCAACGTTCAACGCTGATCGAACCATCGTCGCCCAGTTTCGGCAGAGCTTTCCGGACATCTCGCCGGCGATCAACGCGTTGACCGTGAACGTCCCGATTCAGATTCAACAGGGAACGAGTCGAGTCGAAGTCAAACGTTTGCTGCCCAAGTTTACGGTCGGGGATCGCTACAACGTGCGGCTGTTGGAGGATCAGACCGAACTGCCCGAATACGAAGGTGAAATCGGTTCGGCCGACTATCCGCCTGGCATGACCAATCGGTCACGAATGCCAAGCGGATACCCAGCCCATTCTGCGATACCTCGCGTCCTGATGGTTCCAGACAAAGGTGACGGGTCGCGGCAAGCTACGTATCCCGAGTTTGTGGAGCCTTGGTCCAGCTATCTCGCCGACATTGGATCTGGATCAACAAAGGTCACGCCAATCGACGTGCGCGATGCATCATCCCTGACCGAGGACTGGAGGCGACTTCGGGGCTACAGCGTCATTGTCACGTCGTCCGAGTCCTTGCAAACAATGCAAACGGACCAGTTGGTGGTCGTTCGTCGGTTCGTGATGCTGGGCGGATGTCTGGTGATCACCGAAGCAGGAGATGTCGAGACCGAGATGGATCGACTGTCGCTCGGCAGCACGACATTGCTGTCCTCTTCGCGGTACTCAAGACGCTACGCAGCAGCCAACTACGCTCTCGGGTTGAGGCGTTCTCAACGCGGTTTTGCGATGCAGTCCACCATTCGTTTGCTACGTTCGCTTCCGCAGTCGAATGACGTCAAACCGTTTTGGGATGATCGCTTCCTTTGGTGCCGCTGTGCGGCAGCCGGTCTGGTCATCGGTCTGCCGGACGAAAACGGCAATGGGACAACGAGCGTGTTTCAGCATTTGGCCGCGCGAAGCATGGCGGGCGACCAAGTGTCACCCCTGCTGATTCGTGGCGCTGACCCGATCGTCGGCGACCGGCGATTCAACGAGTGGCTGATCGCCGGCGTTGCCAGGCCACCCGTTTACACGTTCATCGGTTTGCTGGGCGTCTTCGTGGTTCTGGTGGGACCGGTCGCGTACTACAAGACGACGAGAACCGAGCGAGGGTACCTCATGTTTTTGATCGCTCCGGTGCTGGCATTGGTGACGACGTTGTCATTCTTCGCCTACGGTCTGATCTCGGATGGTTTTGGCGTTCAGGCTCGCGTTCGCCAAATCAGCTGGATTGACGGGGCGTCAGGTGATGCGGCCGTTCGCACACGTGCGACCTACTTTGCCGGCATCCGCCCGGGCAACGGATTGACTTTCCCCAGCGACGTCGAAGTGATTCCTTATCGAGTGCCGAATGCGAAGGAGGGTTGGGAAACGATCCAGCTTCGAGATGGTCGCAGCGAAGGCACGATTACCGTGACCGACGAGTCACAGAATTGGTCGTCGGCGTTTCTGCCCAGTCGCGAACAGCGTCAATTCGTCACGCACCGTTTCAAATCCCAGTTGGGGCGAATCCGGCTGACGTCTGACGCAAGCTCGAATGAGCGGCGTGTCAGCAGCGAGTTTGATTTCCCGATCCGAGATGTTTGCATCAGCGATCGTGATGGCCAGTACTGGGTCTGTGAGTCCGTTGATGCCAACCAGAATGATGTCAAACTCCAGTCAGTGCAGCGCAAAGACGCCAGCGAGCGACTCTTGGATCTCTACTCCGACCACCAGCCGCTGGCCCTTTTCTCCGAGTCACCGTCCAACGCCAGGCGATACATGACGCACGACGTGTTGTCGAGCACGTCGCAGTTGGTCTTTTCCGAGCTGACCGAAGGTCCGTTCGAGGCCTGGCTAAAGTTCCACTTGCAGTTGAGCACTGATTTGCCGGCGGGACACTTCTTGGCAACCACTGACATCGATCCTTCCGACTTGGCCACCGACGTGGATCATTTGAGCGAAAGCGTCCACTACTTAATCGGGTCTCTTCCATGATCCAGTCCAGCCAGCAGTCAGCGGAAGGTTTTTCGGAGTCTAATGATGTCGCGCCGTCGGTTCACGTTGGCAACGACGACTGCATCGAGCTGAAGCGACTGCACCGATACTTTGGTGACACGAAAGCGGTGCATGACATCACGTTCTCTGTCCGCCGTGGTCATGTGTTCGGGTACATCGGCCCCAACGGTGCGGGCAAGACGACGTCGATGAGAATCTTGGCGACGTTGGATCTGCCAAGTTACGGTGATGCGTTCGTCGATGGCTTTTCGGTTGTCAACGACCCCGAATACGTTCGTCGTCAACTCGGTTTCATGCCCGATGCTTTTGGGACCTATCGCGACGTCAACTGTCGTGAATACCTCGACTTCTTCGCACGGGCCTACGGATTGGTGGGTCGCCAGAGAAACCAGCGTGTTCGCTGGGTCATGTCGTTCACCGGCACCGATGTGATGGCCACGAAGCCGATTCGCGGACTCAGCAAAGGGATGAAGCAGCGACTCTGCCTGGGACGAGCGATGGTCCACGATCCGGCGGTCTTGATCCTGGACGAACCGGCGGCGGGACTGGATCCCCGCGCCCGCATCGAACTCCGCAAGATGATTCGCGCATTGGCCGACCAGGGAAAGACCGTCTTGATCAGCAGTCACATTCTGACCGAACTGGCCGAGATGTGTGACTCGGTGGGGATCATCGAACGAGGACAGTTGTTGGCGACCGGCAGTGTGGACGAAATTCAACGGCAGCAGGCACAACACCGCGAGCTGACCATTCGCGTTCGGAATCGTGAAGGCGCACGAACACCGGCGGAGGCCGCTGAGTTGCTAAGCGAAAACGATCACGTCGAGAACTTGATCGTCGACGGCGAACTGGTTCGCTTTGAGTTTCAAGGCGATGTCGATGACCAGGCCGACCTGGTGCATTTCCTGATTCGGCACGATTGCCGCATCGCGGAAGTTCAATCGCATCGCAAGAGCTTAGAAGACGTCTTCCTTCAAGTGACCGAAGGATTGGTGCAGTGATGTCCAGCATGACTTTGGGCGAAGCGGAGTTGGCAGCGAACGGCCAGCCGGAACCGAGTGACGGACAGTCGGGGCATTGGATCGATCGCATCGATGACTTCTGCGAGCGGTTTGGAGACGCGGTCAATCCGATCTTGATCAAGGAAACCAGACAGGCGCTAAAGAGTCGGCAGTTTGTGGTCACGTTCTCCGTGCTCTTGATTGCCGCCTTTGGTTGGACGGTGGCCGGCAGTCTATCGATGATGCCACAGATTTACGATCTTCCTTCGGCACCGCGCATGCTGATGGGATACTACGTCGTGTTGGCGATACCGATGCTTCTGGTGGTCCCCCTGGCGGCTTACCGTTCGCTGGAAGGAGAAATCGACGATGGCACGCTGGAGTTGTTGTCAATCACCGCCTTGAGTCCGTGGCAGATTGTTTTGGGCAAGCTGGCCAGCGCGACGCTGCAAATGCTGATGTATTTCGTGGCGCTGTTTCCCTGTGTGGCCTACGCGTACACACTGCGTGGTGTCGACTTTCCGACGACGTTGTTAATCATGGGCGTTCTGGTGGTCGCGGCACAACTGTTGACGATCACCGGTTTGTTTTTTGCGCCCCTCGCGAGGGGCGC
>JBCCUO010000243.1:0-6107 GCA_039196805.1 Planctomycetota bacterium
GGGCCGTTGGCCCTCACGGTGACGCAAAAGACATTCGGGTCATGCACACGAGGTGCCGTCTTCTGGTCCAACGGCCCGCGGCAACACTGCTAACGCAGTGGCAATCGTTTGTGGTGCGCTCGCACCTTGTTGATCCATTCCAGCGCTGGGGGATGCGACTTCAAAAGAGCCACAATGGCTGACGTGGATGTCGACCAATCGGGGGCGACCAAACTAGGTTGACCGCCAGCCAAATGCAGGTCATCCAACAGGATCGTCAACACGGCGGGCTTGTCCGGATTGGACTCCGCGATCTTCAGCGATCGTCTTCCGTACTCGCTACGGATCCTTTGATATTCATTCTCCATGTCCGTCGCGCCTCCAGGCTTGGTCCTTCGTTCAACGGCCAAACGAAATCGAAGTCGCGTTAGCGCCACGTCGCGGTTCTGAGTCTGGCTGCGACGCTCGGTGGCTTCGCCCACCAGACCGCTTTCCCGGTGCGTCAGGAAAACGCCGCTGCTGACCTTGTTGCGATGCTGACCGCCGGGACCGCTGCGGCGCTGCGTGCGCAAATCGCACTGCTGGGTCAGTTCGACAGCGGGCAGCGTCGCCGGATGAGGCGCCGTGATCCACGTGACCGGCAACAGTTCATCAAAGTCCGGGTACTCAGCGGTTGTCGAAGGATCACTCATCCAAGCTCGCCAAGCTGAATTCAATGACGTCTTGCAGTAGAGAGCGTGCTGGCAGTGCAAGCACGGCGTCACACGGCGAGTCGATCCACGACAGAAGGTCACGCTGCTGAAGACCTGATTCTGTCATCGTCGCCAGCGGACAGACGATGCGAAACGAGGCCTCCACCAGAACCGAGTCTTCCTCCAATGCCAACGGTGAGATGTTGCGGATGCGTGATCGGATCACTTGCTCGGGACGCTGCCGCGATCGGATCAACACCTCCATCCCAGGACGAGTGTTCGATCGCTGCTGGGCGTCGATCGTCAACACGGCTGACAAAACGTCATCCTGCGAAACGATACGGCACCAAGGTTGGCCCATCTCAACCGACCGTCCAGCTAACTCGCTGGGACGCTGCCGGCTGCCTTGGAAGTCGGCTGACGCGGGGATTAACCGGCCCGTAGCCGTCGCCCGCAACTCCAGATCACCCGATCGACGTTTCGCGTCGCTGAGCTGTTGCCGAATGAGACTGCCGGAAGCTTGTAGTGTTTGCCACGATCGGGCGGCCTGCGCGTCCAGCAAGCTGGCGCGACGCATCAACCGAATTCGCTGCTGCGCCACACGCGATTCACTGGCCAGCCTCGCCAATCGCAACTCGTTCACGTCGCCATTCAAGCGTGCCAAGATTTCGCCCTGGTTGACCGCTTCACCCCACTGGGCGTGGACGACTTCCACAACGCCGTCCGTTTGGCAATAGACGGTCGTCGCGTCGGGCACATCGATGAATCCCGTGATCGACTCACTTCGAGGAAAAGGGATCACCAGCAGTGCGATCACTCCGCCGAACATCACCGCGACCAGCGTCATCCTTCGACTTGGCGGTACCGCGTCCCATCCTCCGGCGCCTTTCGCGAACCGGTGTAGCTTCCGTAGCTGTGCAACGATCAGGAAAAGGAACATCACGACGACCAGGCCGATCGCGGCGGTTCGAAGTTGTACCGCCGTCGCCAGCGTGATCAACAAACCGGCCATGGTCGCCAGCACCAACCACCGGTACAGTCCACTGGCAACGTGATAGGTACTCAAGCCCAACTGCCTTAGTCGGCCCGTTGAGCTTGGCTCGCCACCCTGAAGCGTTGGCAGCTTTCGCTTCGCAAGGAACGGACGGGTCGCAACCTGAATGACGCTGCGTTGAAACGCGTGCGACGCCTCCAGTCTCAGGTTCACGCTGTTGATCCAGTCGGCCAAGACAAAGTAGCCGTCGAACCGCATCAGTGGATTGGCATTGAACACGAGCGTGCTGACGCTGCACAGAATGGCCAGGTTCAACATCATCAGTCGCGTCGCCAGCTGGTCCGAGGTCATCCAAACCACCATCGCGATGCTGGCAACGATCAGTTCCACGTAGATTCCCGCCATCATCACGGCCGCACGCTGAGATCGCTTGGACAAGCGGTGAGACTGCGTCACGTCAACGAACGGACACGGCATGCCGCACAAGATCAGCAAGCCGGCGTGGCCGCACCGCATTCCCATCACCCGGCAGGCGGTCGCATGAGCCAGCTCGTGAACCAGCTTGGTGGTCCAAAACATCCCCAGCAACCACAGCGGATTCGCTTGCACCACGAATCGCCCCAGTTCAGGAAGCTGGCTTATGATCTCGGCTGCATGCAACAGCGACATCGATGCCACGGACGCAATCAGAACCACCGCAAGGGTGACGGCGGTCCGCGAAAACACCCAGCCGAAGTGTCGACTGCTCCATTGGGCGACGCGATCGATCGAACCCAACGGGATCTCAATCATCAAGGGATTGAAAGAGCGCCGACTTGTTGCGTGACGACTTCGCGTCCAGCCGGCGGCAGTCGCCTCGGACCAGGCGTCTGGGTCGGCCGTGCCACTGTGCAGCAGCGACCAGAACCGCTCGGACACGCGCGTGATCCGGCCGCCAAGGTCGTCAACGATCAGTCGGCTGTCCTCGGAGTCGCCGTCAGCGGGCGACGACTTCAGGTCTCGCCGCATGCCGTGGTTTGCCGTCAGGGTCGATTGCGTCATCGCCGGGCCTGCCGCTCTCGGGTCGTGGCGACTCGCCCCGAGGATTCGATCCGCATCTGAACTTCCATCCCTGGAAGAAGCTTCCAGACGCCCGGCGAATCGCTGCGTTGCTGATTGATCACCTCGGCATGAACACGATACTCGCCGCCGGGCAACAGCTGGGGATCGACCGACAAGATTTTGCCCACGATCGTTTCGGTCGTTGGCTTGCCGGCATTGCCTTTTCCAGAAGTGTCGGTCCAGCTCAGACGCACTCGAGCGTCCTGACATTCGTGCGGCCCCAAGGTATCGCTGGTGACCAGGGCGTGGACGTGCAATCGATCGATTCGGGCGACCGTGGCAACCGGTTGTCCCGCCTGCACCCACTCGCCCGGCTGACGCGGCAGCGCCAAAACAACACCGTCGATCGGACTGGCAATCGATAGTTCTTCGATTCTTTTGTTGATCAATGACAGGTCCGCTTCGCGCAGCGCCAAGTCGATCCCGGCCTGACTGCGTTGTTTGCGGGCCAGCGAGACTTCGAGCTCGGCGCGATCGACCGCCAACCGCATGCGGCGCAGCTGCGTTAGCGGAATCACACCGGTCACGTCCTGCTGCGCGCTCTGACCCATCGACAGCTCTTCTCGCGCTTCCTCCAGTGCTTTGATGGCGTAACGTTCGCTCACTTCGTCCTCGGCCTCGCTCTTGGCCGATGCGACGCGCAGCTGAGCGGCCCGTCGCTGAATCTGAGCCTGCTGGTCATCGAGTCGCGCCAAGGTCTGGTTGGCCGTGATCGCGTCATTCAGTCGGACTTGCACGCTGGCAACACGGCCCGCCTGCGTTGCCGGGACTTCGATCTGTTGCGAAAACTCTACGACGCACTGCTGCACCTCCACGCCGTCAGCGGTCGCCGTGGCTGACTGGCCGAATAACGCGCTGCCGCAAAGCATCAGCGCAAACCGTAGCAGAAATCGCGTAGACCTTCGGGACGAGACTTGCTGCCAAGTCTCTTCGCGAATCTCGCGACCGGAGGTCTGATGACCGTCACTCATGGTTGCTCTCCGATCGGCGTCATACTGGCGAATGTCAGCTTCAGGTAACCGTGGACGTGTCGGAGAACATCTTGGAAGACCACGTAGGCGAGCGGCGCATGGCCGCAATGAAAAAGCGTTCGCACCGGCTGGCCGGGCTGAAAGCGAATGTCACCGCGGTCGTCCGTCGCAAGCCGCAAACGGACAGCCACCCGGGCCGGTTCTTGAGCGGTGGCCGGTAAACTCGGCCCGATCTGGACCAGCTGGGCCTGGTAAAGTTCGGCCCCCGATTCACTGGGTGTGCACGTGACCGTCAGGTCGCCCGAGGCGTCGGCCGCACGCAGCGATTCAACCCGAGAATGAGGGATCGTGCCGTCAACGTGCCAGGCCGTATCGGGCGTGATGACTTCCAAAATGGCGTCCCCCCGCTTCAACGGTCGCCCGAGCAACCGCTGTCTCAGTTGCCACGCTTCGACTCGGCCCGACCGATCCGCTCGTAGGGACAGCGACTGTTGCTGCTTTCGCAAGACCGCCAGTTGCACCTCGATGCCGCGGAGTTGTTCGTTGACCAAAGTCTGTTCGTCTTGCCGCTGTGTGGACGGCCCAGCGGAGGGTTGGCTGCGGATGAGATCGTTAGTGCTGCGCTGCAGTTGTTGCTGCAGGACCGCTTGCTGTCCCATCAAGCGGGCAATCTGCTCGTCCAGATCGGGGGCCTTCAAGGTGACCAGCAAGTCGCCTGACTCCACTTGCTGCCGATGTTGGACGTGGATCTCGGCGACAATGGCGCTGCGGTGGGCATACACCGGCTGTCGCTCCGACGCCAGCAAGGTTCCCGTATTGCGAATACGCATTGGCGTCGGAAAGAAAGCCACCACGGCGACCAACGTCAGGGCCGCGATGCCGCGAAGGCGCTGTTTCCAAGGCCGAGCTTCGTTGGCTTTCTCCAGCAACAGCCAACGTGATATGCGTTGTTTCGTGCTGACGGATTTGGCAGGATTTGCGCGTACCAGAGCCAGCTCGGCATGTTCGACCAGTCGTGTAATCGCCTGCCCCTGGATGTCACGGTCCAATGCATCGATCGCCGCTGCCGAAGCTTGGTCTGTGTCCAAGTCGTGTCGCTGGAGGCCAATCAATCGAATCCCGCTTGGCCGACTGAGCGCGAACAGGATCGGCGTCAGGTCGTCATCCATAGCCGGCCAAACCGTGTCGTCGACACGACTGTCCGCGGCCAAATCGTCCAACCAGTGGCAGCCTCCCGAGAGCGGAGGCATCGACGCGACCAGCTGCGTGATCGCTTGGGCCGACTCGCTTCGCGTGTCCACTGTCTCGATGTGACTGGCGCTTAGCACTTGGGTTCGGTCTTCATCGCGATGACAAACCACCACGCGATCGAATCCAAACGTCTCGGCGACACTGTCGGCCAGTTGATCGGTGATCGCCTGAGGGGTCAAACGTTCGTGCAGACTTTGACAGATCGCGTCGATCCGTCGGTCAAGTCGAACACGAAGTTGCAGTGAACGAGTCAGCTCGGCGCGTAGAAACTCGCCAGCCAGGTCGGCGATCTGAGCAGCGAAACGCAGGTAACCTCGCTGGGTGGTGATTCCCCCATCGGGTTCCAAAAAAACTTGCAGGATGGTGTCCGTTTGGTCGGCGTCGATCAAGCTGATCGGCACCAACGCCGTGGGCACGGAGGTGACGTTGGCGGGAACGTCCGGATCCGTCGCGCCCGGGGTGGGGGGGACCACGACGGGCTGGCCGTCCATGGCTATCTGCTGAAGCAATCGCTTCTGTACTGGAAACGACTCGGACGGAATCGTTTGATCGGTGATCGTGCCAAGTCGCACGGCCGCGTGAAACGACGCCGTGGAACTGGCGTCGCCGAGACGGGACGTGCGTTGCCAAACGACGACGCCCTCGGCAGCCATGGCGCGAAGGGTCCGATCGGCGACCAAACGCAAGAAGTCTCGGCGGGGCTGTTGTCGACGCGACTCCAACGCGACCTCGCGGAGGATGTCCGAGATCTCGCGACGCGTTTGATCGACCAAAGACTCAGGCGCAGCGGTAGCGACACCTCCGGAGGGAGGCGCGAAAACAAAAGGCTGCGCAGTGGCCGACGGGTTCAACTCAGACGTTCCCCAGAATCGCAAACGATCCCGCTGGGACTATCAAAACGGGCACGCGACCCACAACGGCAGAAACCGATCGGGAAGGCTGGCGAGTGTTGGAGAACGCAAGTTGGGGCGGAAGAGAGGACAGAAAGATGGGGAACAGGAAAATGGAGAAGAGGGAAGGGAGGATACTGGTCGTGGGATGGCGACGGAGACTGACAAAAAATTGAGGGACAAAAAATTGGGACCAGGAAGAGAAGACAGAAAGATCGGGTGACGGGGA
>JBCCUO010000244.1:0-6098 GCA_039196805.1 Planctomycetota bacterium
GAAACGAGCACAACGCCGATCAACATCAGAAAGGAAAGTGCGAGCATCTTGACCGTTGGGTGATCTTGGACAAAGTCGCTGATCTGGTTGGCAAACACGATCATGACACCGACGGAAACGACCACGGCGGCGATCATGATTTCGATGTGGCTGGCCATCCCCACGGCGGTGATCACGCTATCCAGACTGAAGATCACGTCCATGACTGCAATGCGAAACAGCACGCCACCCACGGTGATCCCTCGAGTTGCGGCGGTCACCGGGGTGATGCCGTCTCGCGATCCACCCTCATCGCCCGGCAGATTGCCGAGTTCATGTTCCTCTTCGCCGCCTTCGATTTTGTGGTGAATTTCTCGAACGGCGGTGAACAGCAGGAATAGTCCGCCACCCAGCAGAATCAGGTCTCGTCCCGAAACCTCATTGATCTCTGACTCCGCAGTCAAATACTCGGTCGCCGAGTCGATCGGAATGAGGCTTGAGAGTTCAAAGATCGCCGTCTCCAGTCCCATCAGCCAGCCGATCGTCAGCAGCAGTCCGATTCGCATTCCCATGGCCAGGAAAAGGCCAAAGCGACGCGCGAACGATCGCTTCTCTTCGGGCAAGCGTCCGGTGATGATCGCAATGAACACGATGTTGTCGATCCCCAGCACGATCTCCATCGCCGTCAACGCCAGCAACGCGATCAGGGATTCAAACGAGTACAACGGTGTGTCGGCCGCCATCTCAACGGCGCTGGCAAGAAGGCTCATGCGGTTTCACTCGATCGATAATGGATGGTCCGTGACCCAAACGCGGTGTGCAGGCGGTCGTGCCGTCGAGGGCAGTGGAGTTATCGTGACAACCAGGGAGCTGCCAGCCCTGCTAGACCGATCAAGAATAGCAAACCGAGCGTCACCGCTCGCAGTCGCCGACGGCCCAGCCAGGTGCCGAACCGAAGTCCCATCAGGGTCACAATCAACAGGATGGGGATCAACAGCGTGGTGAGAAGACCAGTCTTAACAATCCGGCCGCCAAATGCGAAGCCGAGTATGGCAAGCGCGGGAAGGATACTGATCAGATACATGGAAAACAGAAACGCACGGCTTTGCCGCGTTCCCCAGTCGTGCGCCTGGACCCAAAACACCATCACCGGGCCACCCATACCGACCAAACCCTGACAGAACCCCGACAGCGGAAAGGCCAGCCAGCCCCAGACCGGGCTGAGGGACTCGCGTGGTTCAGGACGGAACCACAGAATTGAGAGCGTCGACACGAGCACAAAGCCGCCCACGATCTGGCGAAGCATGACCACCGGAAAGGCCTCCATGCTGTACAAGATGGCGATCCCCAGCGGCAATCCAACGACGCGACCAACGCCAGGCCACACGACTTGGCGAGGCGCGACCGCATCGCGAAACGACCAGACTCCCCAAAGATTCTGAGGAATGGTGGCGACCAAAAGTGCGGTTTGAGCTTCCGGAATCTGGTAGCCGAACCACAGCATCGAAGGAATGATCAACAGACCGGCTGCGAAGCCCGCGGCAGCCTGCACGAAGATACCGATCGACAAGATGGCTGTCAGCGACGCGATCATCCACGGGTCATTCATGGACGTATCGTAGGGCACGCCATGAGAATGCGGCAGAGCAAGTCACGCCCGTCGATGGCGTGCCATTCGATCACCCGATGATTACCACGCAGCACGAAAGTGACGCACGCTGACGAAAGATTCCCACACCGGAGCAACTCGAAGATCTGAGCACTTCCTTGCCTCATCTGGGTGCCGAGACTTGTTCGGGTTCGTCGATCCGCTGCCCACTGGTCGGGTCAAACCACAGCAAGTCGTGCGTTTCGATACTTAGTTTGACGTTCGTGTTGCGAGTCAGCGGACCCAGGTGGGTTGCCGATCGGTCGACGACAGAAAGCCACTGGTCGCCCACGCGGACCAGGGTGACCGAGTGTTCGCCCATGGTTGAATGGTGCATCACCTGGCCCCGCATCACCAGACCAGCCGTTGTGCCTGCTTCGACGCCGGTCAACCGAATCCGCTCGGGACGCACGCCGACACAGATGCGTTGCCTATCCGATGAGTCGTCAAGGACATTCGGGGCGAATGATGACGTAAGCGGCTCGGGGACGCATTCCACTTCCGCAGCGATCTGGCCGACATGCAACCAGTTGATCGGCGGAGAGCCCAGCGCATCGGCAACATCGCGATGCACCGGATCATCGTAGAGCTTTTCCGCTGTATCGAACTGCAGGATTCGACCCTCGCCAAGAACGGCAATTCGATCGGCCAGTAGCATTGCCTCGCGACCGTCATGGGTGACGTGGATCGTGCAGCCTTGTTCGTCCTGAAGCTGTGCCAAGTGCCACGATAGCGAGTGGGCGAGCGACGCGTCGATTCCTGACAGAGGTTCATCGAGCAGCCGGACGCTTGTCTGCCGCAGAGTTACCTTGGCCAACGCCGCGCGTCGACGTTCACCTCCACTCAATTGGTCGGGAGACCGGTCCAGCAGCTGCTTGATCCCGACCCGTTCAGCCGCCTCGTCTACCCGCAGGCGGATCTCGTCGCGTGGCGTGTTCCCACGCAGAGGCAACGCGATTGACTGCCGAACAGTCAGGTGGGGATACAACGTATCACCTTGCAGCATCATGGCGACGTCGCGGCGTTGCGGTGGCTTCGCACCCTGCGGGGTCCCCGCAATCTGGATGCTGCCGCTGTCCGGATGGTCCAGTCCGGCAATCAATCGCAAAAGTGTCGTTTTCCCAGTTCCGCTGCGGCCCAGCAGCACGACGTACTCGCCGGACTCGATCTCAAGGTTGACGTTTCGAAGCACGTCCTGGCCCGCCAACCGTTTGCAAATCTGATCAAGCTGGACAGAGGACATAAAGTACGGCGGAGGCGAGTCGCGGAACCCAATTAAAGAACCAGCCTGACTTGGAGTCGCCTTTTTTGAAAGCGGGCTGCATTCGTCATACACTAACACGAGCCGCACAAGCGGCATGACCTGTCCGTGCTCACCAAGCCGATCCTCGCGAGGGATTCATCGATGCGTCAATCCAAGACACGAATCTTCACCAGCCTTCGACTGACCATCGGCGCGATCGTCGTCTGTTGTCTCTCAGCCGGGGTCGCCCTGCAAACCAGTTGGGCCGAGGGCGAGGTCTCCAGCGATAGCGAACAAGCATCTGCCTCCGCGGAACAAACGACTGACGAGAAGGCGGAACAGAAAGAGAACGCTGAAAAGGAAGAAAAGTACGTCCCCAAGTCGAAAGCCGAGTTGCTACGCCAATTGACACGACTGCAGTATCGCGTCACGCAGCATGAAGAAACCGAACCAAGTTTTCGCAATCGCTACTGGGACAACAAGAAGAAAGGTGACTACCACTGCATCGTCTGCGATCGCAAGCTGTTCACCAGTGATACCAAGTACAAATCGGGCACCGGTTGGCCCAGCTTCTATCAACCGGTGGATAAGGACCATGTCGGATATCGCCAAGACCGCAAATTGTTCTACACCCGCATTGAAGTCCATTGCAAACGGTGTGGCGCACACCTGGGTCATGTGTTTGACGATGGCCCGAAGCCAACGGGCAAACGTTACTGCATGAACAGCGCTTCACTGAAGTTCCGTCAAGAGAAGGCGGAAACGGTTCAAAACGGCACAGAATCCGGTTCGAAGGGAAAAAAATAGAAATTCTTTTCTTGCGTGCTTGACACCCCTAAACCCCCTTTACCCTCACAGGTTTGGTCGATTTGAACGGTTCGGCACACGCTCGCTGCGATTTTTGAGCATTCTCCCGTAAAAAACGCAGTTTCAGCTACTTCGCGGATCTCCAGCTTCTCTTTTACTGGGGCTCCGATTCCCGTTAAGGTTGATTTGTGGTTGACGCTGCGCCGAGACCGGGGCAACGAAATGATTCGTTGAGTTTCGACACCCACTGAGCGATCGCTTGGTTGGGGCGTCACTTTCGCGAATTCATTACTCACCGCCAACGGGAGATCGATGATGGGAGCGGAGTGGTTTTACATGGTCCGCGGATGGATCCGCAAGAAACGCAAAGTGGGTCCCATTTCCGAGTCGGATTTGCTGCTGCGAATCGACCGCGGGAAGATCTCGCCCGACACGCTTTTGCAGAGCAGCAAAACGAAAGGGAAGTGGGTGCCGATGAAGTCGGTGCCACCCGCCATGAAGCATTGGAAGAAACTGCATCCAAGCGGTACCAGCCGGTAGACGCGTTCTAAGAACCGATCGCCTGAGCCGCCGCCGTCGGACGACGCTCCGGTTCTGTGTGGTTGGGCCAGGTTGGATATCCTGGAGGTGAGCCAGACCGCATCACTTCGGGAGCCATTCCGCTGAGTCGACCAGCCAAGACCGCCGCTGACTACGCCGCGATTGCGGTCGCGCCGGTCTTGATTTTCTTGATGATCTGCAGCTTGGCGAACTTCGTCATGCTGATCTTCTATCATGGTCCGTTCCCCGAGCGTGTGGCTTACATCACGTTCATGTTCACCATGGGTGCGGTAGCCAGCGCTCGGATATCGATCGAGCAGTCTCGATCGTACGCGCTCGGCTATGTGATCACCCTGGGGGCCGTGACCTTCTTGGTGATGATGCAATTCGTGGGGGCACCTCTGTTTTCGGCTGGCATTCTTCTTCTGATCGGCTACCTGGCTGATCGCATCGTGCACGATTGCACTTTGATTGATGACGAGGTTGACGCCAGTGGCGTGGGGTTAATCGACAGCGGGCGTTTGTTTGCAACTGAATCGTTGAAGCAAACGACCTCCGATGACGATCCCCCGCCGAGTGATCCGCCGGCAGCGGATTCACCTTCCGCCAAGTCACGCACGCGCGTCAAGCATCAACCGGGGCGAACGGTAATGTACCTGGCACTGGCCGCGCTGCCGCTTTTTGGGCTGGGCCAGTTCATGATGCGGACCGACGGCGACAGTTGGACACGGGCACAGACGTTCTTGGCCGTGTATCTCTTTTCCGCGTTGTCGCTGATGGTGGTGACCAGCTTTCTAGGTTTGCGACGTTATCTTCGACAACGCCGGGTCGACATGCCCACGAATGTCTCGATCGGATGGTTGGCCGGAGGACTGGTGATGATCGCCTTGATCTTGGTCGTCGCGTACCTATTGCCTCTGCCCGGGAAGACGATCGCCCAGGCGAGATTGCCCGATTGGCTTGGCGACGTCGAAGACTTTTCCGCAAGCCGGTTGGGATGGGGAAACGAATCTGCCGACCAGCAGCTTCGTGATACTCCGACGGCACCCCAGCGCCCCGATCAACCAGCGCCCGAAGACTCTCCTGTCGTGGCGAAGGAAGGTGCCAAGGCAGGCGACGCGGGAACCGGAAACCGCGACGATGGGCCCGCCGGCGATCAATCCGGAGGTGACCAATCGGGAGGCGAGTCGGGCGAGTCCGAATCTGAGTCCTCTTCCGGCTCCGAGCAGTCGTCCGATTCCCAGCAATCATCCTCGTCGTCGGAATCAGACCAAAATCAATCACAGGCGAGTCGATCTGAACAGCCTCAATCGGAAATGAGCGAGTCCGAACGCAGTGATTCTCAGCCGCGCGAGTCGGAGTCAGACAAGTCGGAGTCAAACAAGTCTCGCGACGAAGCCGAATCATCAGATCCAAAGTCCGATGATGAGCAACCGGCTGACCAGCAGTCGGACCAGCCACCCGAGGCGGACGAGGAGGCTCAGTCACCGGTACCTCCGCCCCAATCGCAGTCGCCCGGTCTGCTGAGCGGACTCACGACGCTGGTCAAGGTGGTGCTGTTTTTGGTTCTGTTCGGAATCGTTGCCGCGTTTTTGTACTTCAACCGGGACGCGATCCGGCAATGGTGGCTAGGACTATTTGGAGATCCGGAGCCTGAGGAGGCTGAGAAGGCGGCGTTGTCCAAGGCCGTTGCGACCGTCAAGCCACCGAGGCCGTTTTCGTCGTTTCGCAATCCGATTGGCATGGAATCGGATCCGCAACGAGTGATCGTGATCACCTTCCAGGCGTTTGATGCTTGGAGCCGAGAGCATGGCTGGGCTCGACGCGATGACGAAACGCCCAGCGAGTTCATCCGTCGGGTTGCAGGCAACATCGGATCGA
>JBCCUO010000245.1:0-6077 GCA_039196805.1 Planctomycetota bacterium
GATCAGGATCCGCTCAAGTTGCTATACGTCAAGAACGGCGGAGCGGTGCTGGCAAAGCTTCCCACGGTGCCTGGTCATCTTCCCGAAGTGGTCGCAGATCCTGGAAGCGACGACATGCGACTGCAAGCGGAGGCCTACATTCGCGGCGTTCAAAACGCGATCACTGATTTGGTCGCGATTCGTCGATTGCTGGGCGCCCGCATTCGGATCCGCTTGCGGAAGGGCGAGATGAGAGACGCACAAGAGTTGATGGCCAAATTGAAGGCCCAGCCAACGCACCAGATCCTGGCGGACGACATGGATCGTAAGAAAGCCGAGTACTCGGAGCAGATCGGCCGCAACGCCCAGCAACGTCGCAAAGTGGACGAGATGTTTGACACCACCCAGGTGTTGTTGGAAAAGAACATCGGCGATCGCTTCATCAACGCCCTTCAAGACGACATCATCCGCGCCGAGAAGAACGGCGGCGTCCTACCACCCGACAAGGAATGAACAACGCCACACCTTTATCGCGAACGTCCGGTTAGCACCGAGCGGCCGATGGGTTTGACGGCGTTGATCCATCAGCCGCAACGCGCGCGTCTGTCGGGTTCTACTGCGTTCGCGATACCCGACAGGCTGGCGCCAAGTGAATGATGGGTTTGTCCACGTTGATCGATGAGCCGCAACGCGCGAGCGTGTCGGGTTCTACTGCGTTCGCGATACCCGACAGGCTGGCGGCAAGTGGATGATGGGTTTGACCACGTTGACCGATGAGCCGCAACGCGCGAGCGTGTCGGGTTCTACTGCGTTTGCGATACCCGACAGGCTGGCGCCAGGCGGATGATGGGTTTGACGGCGTTGATCCATGAGCCGCAACGCGCGAGCGTGTCGGGTTCTTCTGCGTTTGCGATACCCGACAGGCTAACGCCAAACGGATGACGTCTGACGCGGGCATTGCACAACACTCACCCTGAGCATCAATTGCCCGGCTTCAATCCCAACCCGCCCGAGCGACTACATTCGACACGGGGCGCGATTTCCTTAACCTCGCCAAGTGGGACGCTTTTTTCGTGCGTTGGGGTGATGCTTGATCTGCAACTCCGGAGTCTCACGCGTGGAAAGCGTCTTCCCTTCGGGACGTCGCGTCGGCCTGACGACCTTGGCTCGCAGTTTGTCCGTCGCTACTCGATGATCGTCGTCTAATTCGAACTCGACAAAGATCTTTTCCTGCGGAACCACCTTCTCGCTTTCCCAGACGGTGTGGTGAAAGAAAACGTCGTCACGAAAGTCTTCGCTATCGATGAACCCAAACTCCCCCTCGGGTTGCATGTAGCGAATTTTGCCCAACCGAAGTCGTTGAATGCGAAACGGTTTGGGAGGAGTCTCGTCGGGACGTTCAGGCACAGCAGGGATTCATCGGATGGTGGCGTGAGATGCGTTGCCCCCAGTGGTCAGGCGCGGCAAGCAGTCTAGTTCAATTCGGCCGCCATGGCATCGTCTTGGGTGCCGACCCAGGCTGCCACCGTGCCGGCGGTCGCTCTGCGAATCAGGCGAGGCCAAAGTTCGTCATCGGGCCGGAAGACGTGCTCCGGCGTGGCGGGCAAAGCATGCCATAGCCCACCTTGGATTTCGCTCAGCAGGCGATGCGACTGCCAACCCAGATGGCCGATGATGATGCGGCACGAGTCACCAGTTTGCAGCAGCAGTTCTTCCAGATGCTTGCGCTGTGCGGCGACATATATTCCCGGACCAGTCTGAGCCTCGGCCAACTCACTTGAATCGTGCACCGCCACCACAGGCCCCGAAATCGGCCCACCAAAATGAAGGTTCCCGAGCGCCACGGGAATGGGGCTGCCCCCCGGATCGGCCGACTGTTCACCCGGTTCCTGGTCGCTGCCAAAGTCTTCCGTCGAAGGGGATGCGAACTCAGCGTCCATGTTGGATTGATCCGGCCGCCCAAACTCATCCTTTGTCGTTGATTCGGAGAATCGAGACTCGTTCAGGGGTGTGGCTGGATCGCCTGCCGCATGGACCGCGACCCCCACATCCGTTCGCATCGGCCGATTCAGTAGCACGCCGACGATTTTTTCGTCATCCTGATGCACCAGCAGACACACTGACTTGGCCAACACCGGGTCGGTCTGCAGCGAGGAAGCAATCAGCAGATGCCCCGTCAGTTGGTCGAACATGCTCTTGACTTTGGTAACGAGTTGCACTGTCAACTTGGCAGACAGCTGTTTTTGATAAGGTATTGAGGCAACTGGTGCGCCAAATGGGGCCCGTCAGCGAAACCAATGTGTGCTGATCGTGACCATCCTTGAATTGATCGCGATCCTATTGTCACTGGCCGTGCACCAATAGTTTACGATCCGGCTTGCCTTCCGTCCCTTGATTCTTGGACACCGACAACCGTAGGAAACGTTCACGGTGAGCGACTTCATTCCGTCGATTGGCCAAATGCGGCAGACGTACGCGCTCGGCGGCCTGGACTTTCCCCAGGTCGACGCCGACCCCATGGTTCAGTTTGCCAAGTGGTTTCAGCAGGCCACCGACACCGATCGTCCTGATTGGCTGGAGGTCAACGCCATGACGCTGTCTACCAGTAACGCGACAGGGTCGGTGACATCCCGCATCGTGTTGCTGAAAGCGATCGAAAGCGACCGGTTTCTGTTTTTCACCAACTATCGGTCCGAAAAAGCTCGGCAAATCGAGGTCAGCCCGCAGGTCAGTTTGTGCTTTTACTGGCCCCATTTGCAGCGTCAGGTCCGCATCCAAGGGGAAGCCGCCAAGATCGATCGCGAGCGGACGGCAACCTACTTCCATTCTCGACCACACGGTAGTCAGCTGGGAGCGCTGGTGTCACAGCAGTCCAGCGAAATCGCCAGCCGTGAAGAGTTGGAAGCCAACCTCGAAGCGCTATCAAAGAAATATGGCGAAGGCGAAGTGCCTTGTCCCGATTTCTGGGGTGGCTACCAAGTCACACCCAGCATGATGGAATTCTGGCAGGGTCGCGAAAGTCGGTTGCACGACCGGATCTGCTACGAACGCCACGACGAGCAATCGTGGCGGATCTTTCGAAAGCAGCCGTGACTTTAGCGGTCAGCGGCGCGGAGAAAGCGACTGGCGACTAGCTCTTAGCGATTAGCCAGAGGCCCCATCCCAACCCGCTGCGTAAGCGAGGTATCCCTACGGTCAGCGGTCAGCGGTCAGCGGTCGGCGGTCAGTGGTCAGTGGTCAGTGGTCAGTGGTCAGTGGTCAGCGGTCAGCGGTCAGCGATCAGCGATCAGTGGTCAGTGGTCAGTGGTCAGCAAGAAGAAGCTTTTGGCGGTTAGCGGGTTTTCCCTCGTTGCATGGCTCCGCCATGCGACGCACTGCAACGGCGGCTCCGCCGCCACATCCCACCCCATCTAGCGTTCCCCAACACGGATCTGCCGCCACTGCGGGGTTCAGCGGCTGTCATCGAATTTTTTGTCAGTTCCTCTCCCACCATCCTCAATCCCCAACTCCTAATCCTCTTCCATTTTCCTGTCCCCCATTTTTCTGTCTCCCTCTTCCCGCCGCCCAACTCCTCAATTTCCTGTCGGTGTCCGTCCCCGGCAGCCACTACTCTCCTTCGCGTAGCCGATCGAAATACTGCTGGGCGTGTTCACGCTCGGTTCGGGGCAGGTTCTGGTTTTCGAGGGGATCCCCTTCTTCGGCCAATGAGCTTTCAATCGCTTGCTTGATGTCTTCGCGAGTGATCCCTTTGCGGTTCGGTCCGTCCGCGTAGCCCGCGATGATCGCCTTGCCGTTCTTAACTTGGCCACGAACTTGCGTTTCGTAGGTGTTGGTGTCTTCCTCGTTCTCCGGGCGATCTCCGGCCCCGCTACCCTTTCCCAGTCCATTGCCCATGCCAAAGCCGTCCATGCCCATGCCTTGGCAGCTTTGACAGCCCGCGCCATTACAACCTTGGCAACGCATCTGGTTTTTGGATTGCGACAACTGATCCATGGCGTCCTGCAAGTCTTCGAGTTCGTCCAATTCAGATTGCATGTCGCCAAGCTGCTCTGCCATCTGCTCTAACGCGTCAGCGGCTTCACTGGAGTTTCCTTGCTGCATCGCCTGCTGAGCCTGGCCAAGCGCCTCGGCCATCTGCTGCATCCTCTGCATGTTGCCGTCTTGCTGCTTCATCTGATTCATCTGCTGCTGCATCTTGGCGGCATCCGCCATGCGTCCTTCGCGTTTGGCCTGGTCAATCTTCTGCTGCAGCTCCTGTTTCTTTTGCTGGTGTTGTTTGGCCGCCTGCTGCATCTGCTCCTTCATCTGCTTGACCTGCTTGGCAAGTGCTTTCTTCTCTTGCTCGGTCAACTCGCCGTCGCGCATCTTCTTGGCAAGTTCGTTGACGACCTCTTGAGCTTTTCAGAACTCTCCCTTGTAAATTGACTTGGCAACCTTCTCCGCCGGTCCGTTTTCAAACCCGTTCAACTGATTCATCATCTTCCGCATCTGATCCGATGAACCCAGCTGGGCGCGGCGTTCCTCCAATTGTTTCTTCAGATCGTTGATCGCAATCAGGGCTTCCTTGCGGCTCAGGTCAGATCGCTTGCTGATCTTGTCTAGCTCCGACTCCATCTTGTCAAACATGTCCGCTGCATCTTCCAAGCCCTTGGCGACCGCCTTTCGCTTCTGTCGTTGCAGCGTCTTTTTGAGCGAACGGGCAACCGCTTGGACTTGGTCGCTCTCGGCCGAATCAACCGATGGCACAACGCTGGCGCTACTGTCAGCAGCAGGCTCAACCAACATCAACATCACCGCGATGACGGGAACCAGCGACAACGGCGACCAGGTCAATCGACTAGGACGCAAGCCAAACCGTTCGGCGATCTTAACCTTCGACGCCCTCGCCTCAGCGTCGGCAGCCAACGCCAACCCAAAGGCCGAATCACGATCGTCCGGAGTGATCGAGAGTGAACTGCTCAAGCGTTCCTTTAATCCGAATCGATGGTCGACTTCGGCAGCCACCTGACTGATCGATGGTGCGGTTGCGATCGCGTAGATCGCCGCGGTCAAAACAGCGATGACTGTGCTCCCGATCAACCAGGACTGCACCCACACGCCAAAATCCAGCTCCATCACCCGGATCGCTGGGATCGCAATCGCGATGGTGGAAATGATCAAGGCGGCAAAGAGGGTCACGCAGAGCGTCTGGCCGAAGTGCCCGAGAACGATGCGCCGGCGAGCCGAAACCACTTTGGACCGAGTCTGTGTGGCATCTTCCATTTTCATCACCGCGGGCTAAGCCCAAAAAGGAGTCGGTTGACCTACACTGTCAATATACCGGCTGCCGAAACCCTCATCCTAGAGAAGAAACAGCTCTCTCGGGGAATATTCGCCCACCATTGCGGTGTCGTCTGATGTTAATGCGTACAGACCTACCCGACCCAGATACGCTGCCCGAGGCGGATGTGGTGATTTTCGACGGCGACTGCAATTTCTGCCGAAGCGGCGTCCGAACGCTCCGTCGGCTGGATTGGGGTGGGAGGCGGCTTTCGTTCATTTCACTGCACGACCCCCGAGTGGCCGAGCGATATCCCGATCTGACTCATGATCAGCTGATGGACCAGATGTACGTCATCGACGGGGTCAGAAACCGGCATGGCGGGGCGGACGCGGTTCGCTACCTGACGCGGCGACTGCCCACCCTCTGGATTTCCGCTCCGATCCTACATCTGCCTGGGACCGCCCGAATCTGGCGTTGGCTCTACCAGCAAGTGGCCAAACGCCGCTATCGGCTGGCCGGAAAAGCCAATGCCTGTGAAGGCGGCAGCTGCAGCATCCACTTCGACAAGTAAGTTGGTCGACGCCGTAGCGGCTTACTCATGTAGTCAGCCTTCTCCGAAGGCCAGACTCAGCATTGGTTAGCCAATAGCCCGCTCACTCGCTGCGCAGTGCAAGTTCGGCTCGGGCTCACGGGAGTGAGCTGTCGATAGTGTAGTCAGCCTGCTCCGAAGGCTAGACTCAGCAGCGGTTGGCCAACGGCCCGCCCGCTCGCTGCGCGGTGTAAGTTCGGCTCGGGCTCACGGAGTGAGCTGTCGACAATGTCGTCAGCCTTCTCC
>JBCCUO010000246.1:0-6070 GCA_039196805.1 Planctomycetota bacterium
GGGCGTCCAAAGGGCTGACTTGACCATCGTTGTTGACGTCAAGTGGTTGCAGGGGATTCTGCCATGGCGTGGCAGCTAGCATTCGACGTGAGTCCAACCGTTCGACCCTCAACGATCGGAATCGGCCACGCCTCTGATTGCGACGAGCCCCATGCCGCGAGAAACCATCCGAGCGGAAAGGCGAAAAACGAGACATGCACGCCGCCATGAGAGGAGATTCAGATCCGTCCTACGACTCTGAAAGACCGCTTCGACTAAAGTGCTGTTACGCCAATCGTCGTTTGTTAGAAGTCCGCGCGAAATGCCGTGACAGAACCGCTATGACGTTTTCGAATCGGGGGCCGGCACCTTGTCCTTAGCCAGGGGTGGCATCGCCGGAGTCTCGACGCGTTCGGGTGGCAAATCCGTTTCTTCGCCTCTCACCGGCGCGATGGAGTTCTGCGAAAGGTCGTCGATGCCTGCGTCCAACTGCAATCGGAAAAACACAGCGGACTCGGCAGTAGGATGCCATCCTGCCGTAACCGCAGGCTTGCCGGCTGAGGAATCGGCTTCTTCGGTCACCTCTTCGCGCCTAGCACGCTGTAGCCTCACCAAACGTTCCTGGGCGGACGCGCGATTGGCCTCCGCTTCGTGCCCTTTTGTAGGAATCATGCGAATCGCTCGATCACGCGCGTCAGCCAAGTGCTGAGGCAGTTTCTGACCCTGACGTTCAAACATCAATTCGCCAATGTCTACCATCACAGAGTCGACCAAGAGCCGGCGGTCATCCTTGTCACTCTCCGGATCCTCCGACTCCAAGTCGGTCTCCAGTCCTTGGAACTGAAGTCGGAAGCGAGCGAACTGAGGCTCAAAGGTTTCTCGGTTGGCACGACTTTCCAGCGTGTCAATCTGATCGGCCTCGATTCCTTCCAGCTCATCCTCATCCAAGGGCTCGGAGGCGTTGCGACCACGCAGCTGCTCCGGTCCTGTTGCCTGCGAACCGGAACGGAGTCCCCCAGGAAACGCAAATATCGGATCACCGTGTTCGGCTATCCCAAGTTCAATGATACCGTCATCAATTGCGCCTCGGGATTGATCGGACGTGTCCAAGGGATTGCTGAGCGCATCGTCGGGGCCGCGTGACAACCCATCGTCGGTCTCACCGTCGCTGATCAATGGATCATCGGTGATTGGTAAATCGACGCCCACATCCTGCGTCAACTCGCCAAGCGGATCGACGGGGCCCGCCAATTCGCCGGTTCCCAAGTTGGGAGGGTCCAGCGGATCAGGGGTCGGGGTTGATGGATCAAGATCCGGCGCTAAATCGCTTGGAGGCTGGACGTCTGGGCTAACCACGCCGACGGTCAGCGAGCTGGAAAGCAGCGAGACCTGGGAATCAGGAATAACATGGTCGGTACCGTACTGGAGAAACGCTTCATCAATACTAGGTGCGCTTGGCTCGAACGTGACATCGCCGTCACCAACCGCCATGAAACGCACGGAAGTCAGCAACGTCAGCTGGTTGACTTCCCGCGTACGGAACGTGAGGTCGATGCCGCCCAGATTTCGAATGACTCCCGCTGAGGCGTCGACTTCCGTCAGCTCCAAGCTGGTATAGTCAGTACTCGCGATGCCACCGGCGACCGGCAACACCTGCGTGGGATCAAAATTCAGATCGATGAACGCTGTGAAGAAACCCGCCCCAGTCTCGTCATCAATCAGCCCGGCGTCGCGCGTGTCACGAATGAAGACATTGACCGTAAACTCATTCTGGTTCTCCAGAGACTCGACCGGAGTGCCCGAGCTGTCGACGAACTGAAGCGACACTTCTCCGACGGGTGCCTGATCCGAGGACGAGACATCGACCGATGGATTGATGCTCTCCGGAAGAAAGGGACCCAACTGTGCTGTCAGCATCAAACGGGACTCGAACGTCTCGAACGCCAAGCGCCGTCGCGAGCCCTTTTGAGCCATCCGCCCACAGTCCCCTGACGCCCTCCGATTCCGACCCGAAGGTTTTGATTGGTCAGACATCCTACAAGTCTCCCAAACTTGGTGCGGATCGGCCGGACGCTTGTGCGGCGGCGAGACGACCCTTGAGCGATTCAAGGTTATGCTGAACGCCGCCCAACGCGTCCTTATAAGCCTGGTTTTCCGGCGTTAACGCAACCAACTGAGACAGAATCTCATGCGACTTCGTCAACGCGTTCTCCGCGGGTTCCAGCTTCCCGTTTCTCGAATACAAACGCCCCAGATTATTCCAAACGATTGCCATCTCGGCCCTGGTTCGATCCGATCGATAGACACGATGCATTTCCTTTAGAATTCGGATCGCATGAAAGTAGTTTGCAGCGGCTGGCTTCAGTTGGCCCTCTCCAGCTTCGATGGCAGCATTGTTGCTGAATGTGATCGCGAGCGCACGTCCTACCTGCAATCGTTGCTGGACCCCAAGTGACGAGGACCGTTCGTCCAAATTCGCCGAGGTGTGCTCTCCGCCTTCCAGATCAAAACCATGATCCAGACGGCTCAGTCGATCCGCCGCGTCTGCATTGTGCTTCTTCGCTGTTGCCGGATCCGTGGGCAGGTGCAGCGCCGCTAAGTTGCTCAACGTCGTCGCATAGGCCAACACGTTCTCGACCGATTCTTGCCCATCCGGGGCAAACTCCAATAGCCGGCTCTGTTGAGCCTCCGCGTCCTTGTAGCGTGAGACCGCCAAGTCGGTCTCGCCCTGCTGGCTGAAGAGCACGCCCGCGTTCGCTTGTACCTTGCCGAGCAAGAACCGAACCTGCTCGAGCGCCTGACGACACCGATCCTCGTCCACGCTCGTGGCTGCAGTCTTTTGCAAGTGATCCAGCGTATCGGCGAGAGTCTGTCTAGCTTCGTCGTATCTCGCGATGGCGGCATCGGGCTGCCCCATTTCAGCAAGCGTCAGCGCCAAGTTATTCAGCGACATGCCTTTCAACTCGCCGAACGTTTTGACCTGTCCTTCGCCCCACTGCATGCTCGCCGAAGCATCCTCGTTAAGAAACTCGTTGCAGCGATCCACCGTCTCCTTGTAGGCAACTACAGACTGATCCAATTCGCCTAACGCGTTGCAAATTTGGCCGATACGAAACTGGCAAACCAACGCGTGCTTGCGAAACCTTGGATCGTTCTCAAAGTTCTCCGCAAAAGACCGATAGTAGGACAAGCTGTCATTGAGGATTTCACCACGAATCGACTTGGATTCCGGCGACGCGCCAAGACGCTCAGCAGCGCTCAGCCCAATCGCCGCCACGAGGTTCAGCCCGTCCAGTCGGCTGGAAACCAGGTCATCGTTCGATAAGGAAAGCCTGACGTTCTGGTCGGAGATCCAGAAAAGCGCTCCCCAAGAAGTGATCGTCGTCATCAGAAAAACAGATGCCGCGGCTACGACCCATGCTCGATGTCGCTGAGCAAACTTGGTCACCCGACGAGCCACAGTGGGCGGTTTGGCCAGAATTGGTTTTTCGTCCAAGAACCGCTGCAGATCGTCACCCATCTCTGCAATCGTGCTGTACCGATCCGCAGGACACCTCTCGGTCGCCTTGCGAACGATCATGTCCAGGTCTTGCGAAAGACCCTTGTCCTTGGCCCGGATACTGAACGCCCCCGCCGATTCGTGCTGTCGAAACAAGCTGGCACGATCCGATCCCATCAGCGCACGACCGCCCGTAAGCACTTCGTACATCGTCAGCCCCAACCCATAGACGTCGGTCCGCCGATCGATCGTGTCACCGGCCAACTGCTCGGGGCTCATATACGCCAAGGTACCAATCAATGCACCCGATTGCGTCAGGGAGCCATCGTTCTGCACATGGGCCAACCCGAAGTCGGTGACCCACAGTGTTCCGGTTCCGTCCACCAACAGGTTGGACGGTTTCACGTCGCGGTGGACGATCCCCGCATCATGAGCGTAGTCGAGTGCCCGTGCCGCCTGGACCATTAACTCGGCGACGACGTTCTGACGCTCAACCTCCGTCAACCCGGGGTCAGTCAGTGGCGTCTCGATCGGCACCTGATCCAGCAACGGCAACGTCGCATCGATCGCGCCAACGATCTCTGCCGGAGAGGTTGTTGCTGAGGTTGCCCCGTTAACCAGTGGCGGATTGGTTCCGGAATCGAATCGTTTGGTGTCATCAGGTGGAAGCGACTGATTCTGTTTGCGTACCCCGTCGCCGAGCGTACTGACCTGGTGTCCGGTGTCGCCTGACTTGGCCACCGAGCGCTGCCCGCTGACGACTTGATCTAGTGAGATCCCGTCGATCAACCTCATGGTGTAGTAATTCAGATCTCCGGCGCATCCGACGGTGTAGATCGGCACAATGCCCGGATGCTGAAGTCGGGCCGCAGCCTGGGCCTCCAAATGAAACCGGGCGACCTGGCGGGCGTCCGACAGCAACATCGCCGGCAAGACTTTGATCGCGACTTGCCGTCCCAACGACACCTGCGACGCGCGGTAGACGATCCCCATTCCACCGCGACCGATCTCGCATTCAACGACATGGTCCGGGATCTGCGGAAATCCCGACTGAACCGGAGCCATGTGGTTCAAAAACTGAATGCTTTGAATGCAGCCCCGCAGCGTTTCGGCATGGTCGGGGTGCTGAGCCACAAATGACTCGAGATCAACCACCTGACCCCGCTCAACGCGGGTCATGTAGTCTTCCAGAATCGGCAACAGCTCTTCTTCGATTGCTGGCCCGCTAAGCGAAAGCAGGCCCTCCAGCGAGACCGAATGCTCACCGGTTGGCTGATCACCCGCCAGGCTGACTGTGGACTGACTTTTCACCGATGGCCCCTTCGGATGGAGACCAATGTGAGAGTCTTCGGAACTGAGACTCACAGTTGCTCCCTGCGATTGAGTTCTTCACGAAGCTTGTTGATCGCACGCAGCCAAACCATCCGTACTGCGCCCGACGTCCGATCCATTCGATCGGCCACCTCGTTGAATGACAACCCTTCCAGGTGTCGAAGAACCAAAACCCGCCGATAATCGGAGTTTAATTCGGCCAGCGCCTCCGCAACGACCAACACACGCTCGTGACGCTCGGCCGCCGACAGCGGGCTGCCCGCGTGCTGGTCCACGATGATCGACTCGAGACGATGATTCGATCGATCCAGGTTTTTCGTGATCTGCTCCAACGACGTCTCTCGGCGAACGTCTCGACGCTGCGCCAAAAAATGCTTCTCGTACAGGTCTCCGATCCGACTGGCCAGGATCGACCGCAGCCAACCCAAGAACTCAGCCCCAGTCTCGCCACGAAACTGCTCAAACGCCCGATGGGCTTGCAAAAAGGTATCCTGGACCACATCAGAAGCGGTCACTCGGGCCTGGAGCCGTTGCTGTATCTGGGTCGCTGCCAGCAAGCGGACGTAGTTTTGATACATCCCAAACAGCAGCCCGATTGCCGCCGGTTCACCGCTGCGTGCAGCAGCAATCAGCTCGGTCGCACGGTCGTGAACCCCGCTGTTGATCATCAGCCAGCCCTGAAGAGAAAAGATTCAGGCCGTGGAAGAAGGACCACGCGGGTCAGACATCCACGACCCCTCGCATCCTTGCAAAGACCGGTTTCAGGAAGCCCCTGTTACCGTTTTGATCAAAAATAACAGTCTTGCCGCGCACGTCAAATCAATTTGACGACTTTCGTGGGGGGGTGGTCACCGACGGGGCATGTACAGATCGACCTGCGTTTCCTGGAAGACGCGATACTTAACGCCATGTCTCCAAAGCTGGAAGTAGGGCCGAAAGGGGTCCTCCATCCCAGTCGCCGTCCGAAACAACGGCCACATCAGATAGTCCCTCAGAAAGGGATCACATCCGGTGAAGTAGTAGGCCGGCCGCAGCAGCTGGCCAGCGGTATGAGACGAACGCAGCTGCCGTGTCAGATCGACCAGCGAGTCTTGAAACGCCTTCAAAAGGCCCGACTTCTCGTGATCCTGCTTGGGGTGCTTCGGCGGAATCCCCTCCAGAACTCGGATCGTTGGCAGGGGAGTCAAACGTTTGGCCGCATCCTGAGCCGGCGTGGACATCGCCAACGCTCGGAGATTCTTCAGCCACTCCTCACCCCAC
>JBCCUO010000247.1:0-6069 GCA_039196805.1 Planctomycetota bacterium
CGATTGCTCTGCCCAAGTCCACGAGGGGATCAGTACCAGTGCGGTACCTAGGCAGGTCGACAGAAGAATCGCTGGACGGATCTTCGTTGGTAAACAGCTACCCTTCACGGCTCACCCCGGATTCCGGTGACGAATCAATTTCGAGTTGGGTGTCATCGAATAAGTCAGGCGCGGTGGCAAACGCGACAACCATCCAAGAGGGCAGCTCAGCTTCCTCGGGTGCTTCGAGTGGTTGATCAAAGTCGGTTGATTCTGCGGCAGTGGACGTCTCCGCTTCCCAGTCCGTTTCCTGCGTCAACCCGGCCAATTCCTGCATCAAACTGGGCTCATCTGGCGTGACGTTCCAGGCCTGCGCCACGGCGGCCCAGTCGGCAGCGCTGGTCGAATCGTCAACGTCCAAAGTCGACCAGCCGACTGCGACCAAAGCGATCGACGCGGCCAACGTGATCATCAGCATCAGCCGGGCACTGGGTTGCCGCTGTGTGGATTCCTCGATCGCGGGCGGAGGCAACGTGGCCAGATATGTAGACTGAACCGCCGCAAGCTGACAAAGCGATTCCGCCTGTTCGGTCAAAGTGGTTTGCAATTCGTCCGAACTTGCCAGCCGGGCTTCAAAACGCTGTCGCTGATCAGCGGGCAATTCGCCGCTGAGATAGAGCAGGCAGGTTTGTTCTTGATCACCGTTCATCGGAGACACTAGCGGGATTGATTGGGTGGAATGGAGTTTCGCAATTGCTTTAGGGCTCGATTCATTCGTGATAGGGCCGTGCCCAGCGGAATGTCTAAGCGATCGGCGATCTGTTGAAACGTTAGATCTTCGTTGATTCGTAGCTGAATGACTTGTTGCCAGGACTCGGGGAGTCGTTTCACACGTCGTTCCAGCAGCTTCGCCTGCTCGGCCTTGATCAGCGGCAGGCTGGGATCCTCGCTGGTTTGGTTGTCTGATTCCTGCGTCAGCGCCCGCCTCGCAACCGCCGCTTTTCGGTGAATGAGGTTGGCCTCGTTGATCGCGACTCGGAACAGCCAAGCTCGTTGAGCAGCCGGCGGCACCTGGTCGCCTTGTTCGATCGCTTTCACATAGGTGTTTTGCAAACAGTCCTCAACGTCATCGCGGTTGGCCAAGCGACCACTCAGCACGGCGATCAAACCCTCCCGACATTCGTCCAGCAGCGAGCTCCAGTTTGCGGAGCGGTGCAGTACAGCGTCAGGCGGACCTTCAGCAGGCAAGGCATCAGCAGAGGGGCCGCCTGGACGAGGGGTGGGATCGGTCATGCCGCAATAACAATGCGCAGGTGGGCGGGTTTATTCCCGGAAAGGAAAAGTTAGCGGAAATCTGCTGACCCAAGGGCTGTGAAAGCGTGACCGAGCCCTCAATCCTGGTCCGCTGGAGCAGGTTGGCCAGAGACGAATGCGAGGATTCGTTTACAATCCCGTGAAATTCGAGGTCGCAACGCAGCTGGAATCTATGAAAGACACCTGGATCGGCTTTGATCTTGGCGGGACCAAAATGCTGTCCATTGCCTACGATCTGCACTGGAAGGAATTGGGGCGAAGGCGTCGGAAAACTCGTGGCCGCGAGGGATCGGACTCTGGCATCGAACGGATCGGTTCCACCATCGAACGCCTAATCAACGAAAACGAACTCGATCCGGATCGAGTCGCTGGGATTGGAATCGGCTGCCCAGGGCCGATCGACTTGGAAAAGGGCAGGTTGCTATCGACCCCCAATTTGGGCTGGGACGATGTCGATGTGCGAGAGTTCTTGCAGAAACGATTTGGATGCCCGGTGGTCGTCATGAACGACGTCGATGCGGGCATCTTTGGTGAATGTGAGTTCGGTGCCGCCAAGGGAGCCCGTTGTGCGGTCGGGATCTTCCCAGGTACTGGAGTCGGGGGAGGTTGCGTCTACGAAGGCAGGATCTTGACCGGCGCGGGGATCAGCTGCATGGAGATCGGCCACACCCGCATCAGTAGCAGCAACCGCGCCAGCGGGATCGACATGCCGGGAACTCTGGAGGCAGAAGCCAGTCGGCTGACGATTGCCGCCGAGGCGGCCAAGGCGGCTCACCGTGGTGATGCTCCCCACTTGCTCAAGGATGCGGGGACGGATCTGGCTGACATTCGTAGCGGTGCATTGTCCGACGCGATCAAGCATGGTGACTCGGCCATCAAGCACCTGGTTGAAATGGCATCGGAAACCATCGGTCTGGGCGTGGTGAACGTGGTTCACATGCTTGCACCGGACGTGATCGTCTTGGGTGGCGGTTTGGTCGAAGCGATGGAAGATCTGATCATCAGCACGGTTCGCAAGACCGCTCGTAGCAACGTCATGAGCGTCTATCGAGACCGCTTCGAAGTCGTCGCAGCCAAGCTAGGCGACGACGCCGGCGCCCTGGGCGCCGCCGCTTGGGCTCGCAAGGTCACCGGCGAAACGGGCGAGCGCGGCTCGGGATCACGGAGTGATCCGTCGACAAAGTAGCCAGCCTTCTCCGAAGGCCAGGCTTGAGCGCGGCGAATGCTTAGTAGCGGAACTCGCGGAGAGTTTCGGCCATCATTGGCTGCGCGACGTTGATGGGTGACACCTCCGAAAGCCTACGCGGCTTCCTTTGCGATTCGGCCGGCTGATACGCTTCGCGGTGCGAGTGAGGCTCGGGATCACCGAGTGATCGCTCGACGAATCCGATGGCCTAAATCCGATCGAGGTAGCGATTGACGATGTTCTCCAACAACTCTTGTCGGCCGCTTGAGTTCGGAGCGGCATCGCCCTTTTCCAGCATGTAGGTCTCCAACTCTTTGAATCCCACCTCTCCCGATTCGATCTTGGCACCGATGCCGCTGTCGAAGCTGCTGTAGCGCTGGCTCACGAAGCTGCTGATTGCCTTGTCGGCACGGATGGCGGCGGCGATGCGCAATCCCTTGGCAAACGCATCCATGCCGCCTACGTGCGCGTAGAACAGGTCGATTGGCTCAAACGATTCGCGGCGGACTTTGGCGTCAAAGTTGACGCCGCCGCTGCCCAGTCCGCCATGCTTCAAGATGTAGTACATCGTCTGTGTGGTCAGATAGTAGTCGGTTGGGAACTGATCGGTGTCCCAACCCAACAGCAAGTCACCCGTGTTCGCGTCGATGCTGCCAAGTGCACCCTGCATGCCCGCGTAGTCCACTTCGTGCATCATGGTGTGGCCCGCGAGCGTGGCGTGGTTGGTCTCCAGGTTCAGCTTGAAGTGACCATCCAAGTCGTACGCCCTCAAGAAGTTCATGCAGGCCGCGGCGTCGCTGTCGTACTGGTGTTTCGTGGGCTCCTTTGGTTTGGGTTCGATCAGAAACTGGCCGTCAAAGCCGATTTCCTTGGCGTAGTCGACCGCCATGTGAAAGAACTTGGCCAAATGGTCCAGTTCACGTTTCATGTCGGTGTTGTACAGGTTCTGATAGCCCTCGCGTCCACCCCAGAACACGTAGTTCTCTCCGCCGAGTCGCTTGGTGACTTCCAGTGCCTTCTTGACCTGAGCCGCTGCGAACGCAAACACGTCGGCGTTGCACGTTGTCGCGGCACCATGCATGAAGCGAGGATTGCTAAACATGTTCGCCGTGCCCCACAGCAACTTGATACCGGTCCGTTGCTGCTCCGCTTCCAGCACGTCAGCAACCGCGTCCAAGTTCTGGTTCGACTGAGCCAGCGAGTCGCCTTCGGGCGCGATGTCGCGATCGTGAAAGGCGTAGTAGGGAGCCTGTAGTTTCTCAAACAATTCAAATGAAACGCGGGCGCGGTTCTGCGCATTTTCGACTGACTCGCTGCCGTCATCCCAAGGCCGCAACATCGTCCCCGCGCCAAAGGGGTCAGCGCCGGTTCCACGAAAGGTATGCCAGTAGACGATGCTGAACCGCAGGTGGTCCTTCATCGACTTTCCCTCGATCATTTCATCGGGGTTGTACCAGCGAAAGGCGAGCGGATTGTCGCTCTGGGGACCTTCGTACTGAACGGTGGAGATTTCTGGGAACGCGGTCATGAAGGGTGCTGGAATTCGGAGGGGATGTGTTTTCAGAGGTGAGCGATGCACCAATATCGAATCCCAGTGGCTCGGGATCAACCGGACGCAGGGTTGGCACCAGCCACTTCATCATTTGCGGTCCAGATCGACCAGACTCTTCGCGATCACCATCGTTCGCTGATGTTCCGCCTTGATCTCAGCAAACTGCTCAACCAGGTCAGGGCGTTTGCTTGCCAAGTCACGTCCTTCTGCCAGGTCGATCTCCAGGTCGTAGATCAGCGGAGGGTCATGATCGGTCAGTAGCTCGTTCTTTCGGTAGCTGAGCTGAGTGATGTAGTGAGCTTTGTAGCGACCATGCCGAATCGCCATCAGCCGCGTGTCGCGGTAGTAAAACAGAGTCTCGCGGGGTGAAGGGCGTTGCTGCGTCAACATCGCCGTCAAGTCATGGCCATCCAGCACCAGATCTTCGGGGAGCGCCACGTTGCTCAGTTTGGCAACGGTCGGCAGCAAATCCAGGGTGCTGGACAGTTGAGCGCTGACAACGCCGGCGGGAATCACGCCGGGCATCCAAAATATGGCAGGTCCTCTCATGCCACCTTCGAACCTGGTGCCTGTGCCATCGCGAAGCGGTCCGGCAGACCCACTCTGTTCTTGAAACACCAGCCAAGGTCCATTGTCGCTGGTGAAGAGGACCAGTGTCTTTTCATCCAGTTCCAACCGCCGCAGTTCTCTGAGGATTTCGCCGACACTCCAGTCGATCTCCTCGATGACGTCGCCGTACAATCCCGCACGTGAATGATCCGCAAAGGCATCGTGCCGGAACAACGGCACGTGCGGCATTGTGTGCGCCAGGTAAAGGAAGAATGGACTGTCCTTTTGTTGTCGAATGAAGTCGATCGCCTTGTGCGTGTAGCGTCGCGTGATCGTCCGCTGATCGACAGGACGTTCGAGCTGCTCGGGCGGGTGTCCCGTTGTGCTCTGAAGCAAGGGGACGTGAAAGTGCCGCCACTTCGGATTTCGAAACCCAATCATCCCCCTCATCGATGGCGACATTCGCTTTTCCATGTCGTTGCTGTAAGGGATGCCAAAGTAGGAATCGAAGCCGTGCTGAGTCGGCAAGTACTCATCGGCATCACCTAGGTGCCACTTGCCCGCCATCGCCGTCGCATACCCTGCCTGCTTCACGACTTCCGCAACCGTGAGTTCCGACGCAGGCATACCGCCGGTAGCATTCGGGAAGAACACGCGACTCTCGCCGCACAATCCGGTGCGAACGGGATAGCGACCCGTCAGAAGCGCGGCGCGGCTTGGAGTGCAGACGCTGGCCGCGACATAGAACTGTGTCATTCGCGTGCCTTGTCGGGCCATCGCATTCAAGTTGGGTGTTGCGATCGTCGGATGGCCGTAACAACCCAAGTCTCCCCATCCCAGGTCGTCACAAAAGATCACGACGACGTTTGGCTTCTCGGGAAGGTTGGGAGGGTCAGCCTCAGATGCAATGGTCGGTGAAGGCCAAGCCAACGTGCAAAGCCAACCAGCGATCCAGCGATACTTCAGGCGATTCATGGTCGAAACACTCAGCTTGGTTTTGAACTTGTAAAGCGTACAATCAGCCAGTCGCCCAAGCGCGGCGACGCGTTGCCGATCGCGATCAGCAGGCGAAGGTAGCCAGGCAGAATGATCTCGGGGCTACGTTTCTGAACGCACTTGACGACCGCTCGGGCAACGTGATCGGGGTCCAACCCCCTCAGACGTGCGCCGCCTCCCGGTTGAGCAGCCTGCTCGGGCAGAACTTTGGACGATTCTCGGTAACGCTCACCCGCATCGCTCCGGCGGATGGGGCCTGGGCAGACCAATCCAACGTGCACTCCTGACGCCGCGGATTCCAAGCGAAGCTGCCCGGTCAGTCCGGCCAAGGCGTGTTTGGCGGCTGAGTAACCACCCAGGTAACGGGCGCCCACCTTGGAAGCTAGGGACCCGATGTTGACGATCGATCCGCGTGACTGAACCAGCATCGGCAGCGCCGCCTGGCTGCACAGCAGACTGGTTCGAACGTTCTGATCCAACAGTTCTTCGAGAC
>JBCCUO010000248.1:0-6060 GCA_039196805.1 Planctomycetota bacterium
AGCAGCGGCGCAGCATTGACCTAAGACCGAAGTTTGAAGATCAACTCAAACAAGCATCCAGCTCTCTTACGGCTGATCAATGTGGGTCGTTTCTGTCGCAGTTGCTTAGCGACGAATCACCTTCACCCTCGATCGTCCCCATCGATGGCGGGCAAGAGCTTTCGGGTTCGCAGAGTTCCTTGGCGGCGATCGCGATTACGACGATCGCCAAGCACGATGATGCGGACCAGCTTGACGAGCTCAACGCGCGCGTTGAACGTCTGGCTCAAGCCGACACGGTTGACTGGCAAGTTACCGCACTCCGATCGATGCTCGCGACGGTCACCCAATCAGATCAGGCGGCCAAGCGTTGCCTCGATCTTCTTCCTCTGGTTCCTGAAGGCACAAGCGTTGCAAACTCGATGACCCCGGAACGATCAGACCGGTGGGGACTGGTCAGCCCAGCTCTGCTGGCCCTGGAAGCCGAATCGCACGACATCCGTGATGCTGGACGGCAGTTGGCACAGAAGCTGATTCCCTTGCTTGTCGTCATGGAGAAGCAATCCCTCGCTCAGTCACTACGAATGAGGATGTTGAGTATCGGTGACCGCGGATCCGCCGAATTGGCAGCCGCGTTCACCGAGATGTTAGACGACATTCTTCCGGTCGATTCGGGACGAAAAATCATCTCGGACACGCTTGCCAACGAGTGCCTGTCCGTGGCGAAACAGGCGATCCAGTCGAAGGTACCCGAAGTTGCGTTGGAAGCGATCCGCCGAGCATTCCGCAACGGGCCGCCAATGACAGTGACCAAGACGAGCAATGATCCGTTCGGCGCTCCGCAGCGCAGTTCGTTTATTTCGTCATCCGTAACGGCACGCGGAAAGACCGATCCTTACTCCGACCGGTTGCGAACGCTTGTTCAGGAGATCTTGAACGTCGAATCGGACGACGCACAACAGACCAAGAAGCTCGCCGTTGCTACGCTGACCGACGTGATCATGCCCCAGAGTCGCCCCGGTGAGGTCTTCTCGCACAACCCGAAGCCCTTCAGCGACCGCCAAAGTGCGTTCTCATACCAAGGTGAGCTAATCGCTGATTCTTTCACCAGCCAGCTGGCTGAGTACGCCGTGGAATCCGGCTCAGCCGAGATGCTGAAACAGCGTGTCGACGAACGACTCCAGCAAACCGCCAACAACTTGCAACTCTTGCTGCTCCGTGTCGAATTGGCCGCCGAAGAAGATGACTTTGCGGCCGTGCAGCTCGCCGCGAATGACTTACTGGAAGCGTGCGTGCTCTCAAGCGAATCGTCAGTTCCCAAACAGTCCATCGTGCCGAAGCGAGCGGCGATGCCTGCAGTCGCAGCCGCCCGGAGCGGCGGACCAAGCCCCGCCGAGGTCGCCGACGTTTGCCTCTTCGCAGCGGAGAAGATCAGTGAGAAGTGGCCGGACGATCCACTGGGTCGCAACATCAAGGCTTCGTTGGCAGAGTTGGCCACCACCGATACGACGCTTGCATCTCAGTACCGCTACTGGGTCACTCAAGCGAAACGCACGGTGTCTGACGAGCAAACCAGTAGCGCCGAAGCGATTCGCGCCGTCGCTCAATTACGGAAGATCATCGTCACCAACTACACGCGATACAGTACGAGCGCGTCGGGCGACCGCGCCCTACGAGGGTACACCTGCGAAGCGATCGAAAAACTACTGGAACGTCATGCCTGGGACGATTCCCTGGATCTGGACCAAGTCGCAAAATGGATGCGGGAGGTGGCTCTCGGGCATGGTGGGCTGCTGACGCATGACCGTCCTCAGTTCTTGTCGTGGTTTGCCCCGCGTCTGAGTCAACTGAATGCACCGGCACGCTACAAGTTCCTCTCAGCAGTCCTGCTGGGTGATGATCCCGATGACGATCGATTGGCGAACTGGGGGTGCTATCTGCTTTACGATGTGCCGCCGGAAGAACTGCTGGGCGTGACGCCACTCTACAAAAGCATGCTCCGCTTCCCGTTCAGTGCACCCAACCTTCCGATCACGACGATCGCGGATTTGGCCGCCCAGGCCGCTGCCGATGCCGAACAATCCGAATCTCTGATCAAGCGGCTGCAACAACGTGTTAAGCAAGACGGCGACGAAACGGACGCGATCATCGGCCTGGTCCACCTTGCTGCCGGCGATGTGCCCGCGGCAACGGAATCACTCCGGCGGGTGGCAACTCATGTCAAGCGGACCATTCCCGCTAGCAAAGGCGATCACCCGTTGCGTTTGGCCTCGGGAGTTCTGATAGCCCAGGCGCTGGCCGAGCCGTCAATGCAGGCAAACGCCAGACAGGCATCCCGTGACTTTCTCCTGCATACTCGCCGAACCAAACTTGGCCTTCCGACAACCTTCTTCCTAAGGACGTTGGCCAAAGCGGGCCAAACGCAGGCCGCAGGCGCGACCGAGGGCTTGACCCTAAAACACTTTGCTGCTTCGCAGATCCCCTACGGGAATCGTCCTGATTCTGTCACCACCGAACCTTTGTTCGACATTCGCGGCAGCGGGGGGAATGGATCACTGATCTATGCGGCAGGTGCCGATCAAAACTTGATCCATCTCCGCTATCCGTTGGCTGGCGACTACACCATCCGCTATCGAAATGTTCCGGTTGGTTACAGCGATACGGGCATCGCGTTGGGTGGCATCGCCTATCTTCCAACCGGATACAACAAAAATCTGCAAGTCAATGGATTGGTGTCGCGCGGAAGCCAGGACTTCAAGGCTCCGATGATCGAATCCAACTCCGGCTACGAACTTCACCTCCGTGTCGAGGAGGACTCTGTCGTTGCGGGAGTCAATGGCCAAGACATCATCACCGACAAGCGACGAAAAGGAGCACCCTTTGTCTCGCTGCACACCAAAGCGTTCGTGACGTGCGAATTGACCGACATCCGCATCGAAGGAAATCCCATCATCCCACGCAAAGTGAGTTTGCTGGGACCCGAGCTGAATGGTTGGTCTTGCCTGACCTATAGCGGTTCCCTTCCCGATCTGGACCTCCCCAACGAAAGTGGAAAGAACGCCTCACCTTCAACAAGCCTTCCCTACGGAGGGACCTCCCAGAGCCTAACGTGGCAGGTTGAAAAGGGGGAACTGAAATCGGGCAGCCGACAAGGACGCTCCTCCGAAGCAGGTATGTGTCACCTGCTCTACCTGCGTCCCCTTTACGAAGACGAATCGGTCACCACTGAGTTCTACTACGAGCCGGGGAAGTCGGAGGTGCATCCGACGATTGGTCGCAGCGCCGTGCTACTTCGGCCGGACGGTGTCCGTCTGCGTTGGTTGGCGAAAGTCACCTCACTGGAGAGTCGCAACATTCCCGTTGAAAACGAGTCCAAGCCGACACGATGGGTGGACGACGGCGAGTCGGCGAGTCTTAAGCCGAACGCATGGAACCAGGTCACCCTGACCAGCGAAGCAGACACCGTGCTGCTATCGATCAATGGCCAGGACATTTGCCGATTCCAGAAGACACCCAATCAGAAGTTTGGACTCCTCCGCGAGAAAGATCGCACGACGCGTGTCCGATCGATCACCTTGAAAGGACCTTGGCCCGAGCAAGTCCCCAAGTCCCTGATGGAAACGAAGTAATGCCCACTGCACCAAGCTTCAGTCACGCCACTGCGACCACCGATGAAGCTCACCCCTCTTCGCGGATGCTGGTGCAGCCATTCTTGGCCACAACGATATGATCCAGGACGGTCAGCCCCAACAACTTGCCGGAATCGCTTAAGCGTTTGGTAACGGCAACGTCCTCGCGACTGGGTCTGGGGTCGCCACTGGGATGGTTGTGGACCAACAGAATCGCCGAGGCGCTATCGGCGATGGCGGGTCGAAAGACTTCGCGGGGATGAACCAGGCTGGCGTCCAGTGTGCCCACGGTGATCTTGTGACAGCGAATCGGCTTGTGCTTGGTGTCCAAGGTCACGATATGAAACTCTTCCTGCACCGCATCAAGCGCCAGACGAGCGAACTGAGATTGGCAATATGCAATCGCCTCCGCCGTGCTGGTGATCTTGACCACTTGCTCTGGCGCGTCTTGCTGAGCCTCGGCGATCCGGCGGCCCAGCTCGATCCCCGCCATGATCGTGGCGTAGCTGGCCTTCGTGATCGCGGGGCTGATCTGCTTCAAATCGGCTTGGCTGCCCTGGATCAAATCGGGCAATCGGCCCTGGAATCGGTTGAACAGCTTCTGAGCAGCCGTGATGGCCGATTCATTGCGAACACCGACGCGGATCAATATCGCTAGCAAATCGGCAGTCGACAGTGTGGCGGCCCCCGACTTCAAGAGACGCTCGCGAGGGCGATCGTGCTCGGGTTGCTCGGTGATCTGAATCCCGTGGACCTGCTGGTCAATCCATTGCCGAACATCGAAGCGATCCTTTGCTTTCCAGCGGTAGAGGGTCTCTTTGCCGACTTGGTATTGATCCAAGACGCCCTCCTTGACCAACTGGCTGATGGTCTTGGTCACGTAGCTTGGTTTGGCCAGCAAACACGTGCGCTTGGCATCTTCGCCGGTGAATTGATCCAAACCGTACAGCGGGTTCAATACGTCGCTGATTCGTTGTTCGCGGTCCTTCGACATGAGCCACCCTGTTCCTAGAGGACTTTCAGCTTCCTCGCGAGCCTTTGCTCCATTCGCTGTTTGGTGGTGGCGTGCCTTGGATCGTTGGACAGGTTCGTGAATTGGTTGGGATCGGTAACCATGTTGTACAGCTCGGTCGTCCCATCCTTGTATTTCATGTAAGCCCACTCGTCTTCTCGGATCGCGTAGTGGCCCCGGTCAAGCGAGAAGGCAGCTTCGCGAACGGTAGCGCTCGCATCGCCCAAGACCGGCGTCAGGCTCTTGCCTTGCAGCGAACTCGGCTGGGGAATACCGCAGAGCTCCGCGACCGTGGGATAGATGTCCACCAACTCGGCCAGCGACCGGGTGCGACCGGGCTCATATCCGGGAGCGCTTACCATCAGTGGAACACGCGTGACCTCCTCGTGCATATTGACCTTCTGCCAAAACGTGTGCTCGCCCAGGTGATACCCGTGGTCGCTGGTGAACACGATCGCTGTGCTGTCACGCAATCCTTGGCGATCCAGCTCGTCCAGGATCCGCCCCAATTGCTGATCCATGAACTCGATCGTGGCATAGTAGCCCTGCCACATCCGTTTTTGGTTGTCCGGATACAAGTCCAACCCCGTTCGCTTGGACGTCGACTTCGATCGACCCATAGCGGGAATGTCCGCCAGGTCGTTTTCGGGCACATGAGGGAGCGTGATTTCGGTGATCGGATAGCGATCGAAGTAGTCGCCTGGAGCGACCATCGGATAATGAGGACGCACGAAACCCACGGCTAAGAAGAACGGTTGATCGCCGTGTTCGCGTAGCAACTCAATCGCCTGATCAGCCGCTTTGACGTCGGGCTGATCCGAACCATCTCCGTCGCAACGAACCGTTACCCAAGGCCGATGAGGCATTCGAGTTGACTGCCGGTTCTCGGGGGCTCGAGTGAAGACATTCTGATTCAGGCACGCGTATAGGCCGGCGGTATGTGCCTCCTGGCCGCTGCAGTTGTACCTTTCATCCCACGCCGATGGTTCGTCTTCGCCATCGGTTCCATCGATGATGTCTCCCGGAACCCGCATGTGGAAAATTTTGCCAACGCGAGCCGAATGGACCCCGCGGCCACGAAACAACTCGCCCAAGTTGGGACTTTTGATGTCCTGATAGCGGCTATGCATGAACGACTTGCGCGATGGCAAGCACCAGGTGCCCTGGCAATAGGCTCGTTCGAACACCATTGATCGCTTGGCAAGTGCGTCGATGTTGGGGCTATTCGCGAGCGCATCGCCATAACACCCCAGCGCACTCGCCTTCAGGTCATCCGAAATCATGAACAGCACATTCTTGATCGGTGATTCGGCCTGAGCCGCCACGGAAGCAATGAGAAAAAGGCTGCCAAGGAACAATCGAAACATGAAGCAATTTCGTCGAGGGAAAAGGACATACAAGGCGCCGCGGAAGGTCAAGTCTACTTGCGATCAACCGACT
>JBCCUO010000249.1:0-6060 GCA_039196805.1 Planctomycetota bacterium
CGAGGGTGAGGGGTTGGCTCTTAGCTGTCAGGTTAGCTTTTAGAGGTTCACCCTCCCTGGGGAGGGTCGAAGGCGACGAACGAGTCTTCGGGGAGGGGAGTGTTGCGCTCGCGAAAGTCGCCCTGTTGCCGATTTGCCCCTCCCCGCGTCGTCGCAAGCTCCTCCGCGACCCTTCCGAGGGAGGGTGAAGTCGGCTGCACCGACTTGTGTCTTTACCAACGCCCGGAGGAAGACGGATGTCATGGTTGTCGGTTATCGATCCTGCGTTCGTTGGCGGTTGCTTCACTGGCAGAGCTGCAGAAATTCTGACTCACTGACGATGCGGATGGGGTTGCCTTCTTGGAGGAGTTTTTCGGCAGCTTCCTGTTTGGTGCTGATCTTGCGTCCCGCCTTCAAGGTTCGGCGATCTGTGCTTCCAACGACCAACAAGTTTGTCTTGTCCGACACCGCGTTCTGGCAGCGGCCTCCGAGGCGCTCGGCGATCTCGCTCACCGATTCGCGGGGGAGACGGGTGAAGGTGCCGGTGAACACGACACGTTGCCCGCTGAGAGGTCGCGTGAATTCACCCCGGATCAGCAATCGTTGCAGGTCCAAGATCGATGGCGCCCGTATGCTTGGCGATGGTGCCGACTCAGCGACCGCGGATGCATTCGCTTTTTCCGAGCGATAGACAGTGGAGTCCTCCGCGTGCGCTGTGTCGGCGAACAACCGGGTCTGACGGTGTCTCCGTTTGGGAGCAGAATTCGCGCGACGCGATGGACGGGACGACTGGCGTTTGGGGCCTTGGAATCCCCATTCGCCCGCCGTGCCGCGCGTCAGACGCAGTTTCGACTCCAAGTCTTCCAGCGAATTGACTTGACGGTCGATCGCTGCCGCCAACATCACTTTGGCACACGCGATCGAATCCTCCAGGGCGTCGTGATGCCGAAACCGGATGCCCAGCCAATCGCCGAGTGGTTTCAGACCGTAAGATCGCCGATTCCACGTGGCTCGCGCGATCGCACGTGTGCAGCTGTATTGCAGGTCAGGCGCTGGGTGTTGATGGGCACGAAGACAGGCAAGCAACACGCCCAAGTCGAAGGACGCGTTGTGGGCAACCAGGACGTCGTTTCCGACGTACGCCTGAATCTCCGGCCAAAGCTCACCAAACGTTGGTTCGCCCTCGACCTGGTCGGGGCGGATCCCATGGATTCCGATGTTCGACGCCAGGAAAAAGAAGGGGCGCGGCTTGATCAACCACGACGCGGAGTCGACGATCTTGCTGTCCCGCACGACCACGGTGGCCAGCTGGCAAGCACTGTCTCGGCGGCGGTTGGCCGTTTCGAAATCGATTGCCGTGAAATCCATCTCTTGGCGTCCCAGAATGACCCACTTGAAAGTATATGTGCGTACACCTATGCTCCGTCCCGTTCATCTTAAGGTTTGAGGGCACTTCCGGCAAATCTGCGTGCGGTCTTCGCCCAGGCCTTTGTCCTCCGAATCTCTTGCCGGATGGTTGGTCATGAGCGTGATGACGGATCCTCAACAGGTGCTTCGCGAGCGGTTCGGGATGCCTGACTTTCGCGAGGGGCAGCAGGCGGTCATTGACCGCCTGCTGGGTGGCAAGAACGTCGCGGCGGTCTTCCCGACTGGTGGTGGAAAGAGCTTGTGTTACCAGTTGCCGAGTCAAATCTTGGACGGGACCACGATCGTTGTCTCTCCATTGCTGGCGCTGATGAAGGACCAGTGCGACGCGTTGGCGGAGCGTGGGATTCGGGCCTCACGGTTCGATTCCACTTTGGCTCCGGCGGACTTCCGTCATGAGATGGAGGCGCTTCGCAGTGGCGAGAGCAAGATCCTGTACGTTGCACCTGAGCGTTTCTTCAACGAACGCTTCCTAGCATCGATCGAGCCATTGACGATTGCCTTGTTCGCCATTGATGAGGCGCACTGCATCAGCCAGTGGGGACACAACTTTCGACCTGACTACCTCAAGTTGGCGGATCTCTCCAAGCGGCTTGGCGTGCAACGAGTCCTGGCCTTGACGGCTACCGCGACGCCTAGCGTGTTGGCGGATATCCGCGCCGCTTTCTGTATCGACCCTGAAGATGCCATTCGGACTCCGTTTCATCGCCGCAACTTGCATCTAAAAAGCGCCGTGCTAACGGCTGGTGGTCGATACGACGCGCTGCGGGAACGGATTGCAGAGCGTCCTCGTGGCGCAACATTGATCTACGTCACGCTGCAGAAGACAGCCGAAGAGATTGCGGAGCGTTTGGCGGCGGACGGGTTGCCGGCAACGGCCTATCACGCCGGTATGGATAACGAATCGCGGCAACGGATTCAGCAAGACTTCATCAACTCTGACGACCAGATTGTCGTCGCGACGATTGCCTTTGGAATGGGGATCGACAAGTCGAACATCCGCTACGTGTATCACTTCAACCCTCCCAAATCCTTGGAGGCCTATGCGCAGGAGATTGGTAGGGCGGGCCGTGATGGCGACGAATCAATCTGCGAGATGTTGCTGGTACCGGAAGATCGTGTGGTGCTGGAGAATTTCACGTACGGCGACACACCGTCTCGGCGTGCGGTGGGCCGCTTGCTGGAATTGATCGCCGGCCAACCCGATACGTTTCACGTATCGCACTATCAACTTTCGGCTGAATCGGACATCCGCATGCTGGTGGTCCGCACGCTACTGACGTACTTGGAGTTGGACGGGTACCTTCAATCCACGTCGCCCCGGTACGACACGTACAAGATTCGTCCGCACGTCACGTCAGCTGTCATCCTGAAGCACTTTCAGGGTGAACGCCGCGACTTTGTCGCTTCGGTACTGGGTTGTTTGACCAAGGGCCGCACCTGGTTCACGTTGAACATGGTCCTAGCGACTCAACGGTTGAAGACGGACCGACAGCGGATCGTCAAGGCACTGGACTACCTTGCGGAAAACGGCTGGGTGGATCTGAACGTCAGCGGATTGGTTCATGGGTTCCGCTGGCAGAAGAGGATCGATCAGCCCAAGTTGTTGGCCGATGAACTATTTCAGCGACTAGCACAGCGAGAGCAGGCAGAAGTCAGCCGATTGGACGAAGTCTACGAACTAGCCCTGGCCGGCACGTGTCAAGCTGGGACACTTTCGACGCACTTTGGCGAAGCGTTGCCGCAGCCTTGCGGAGAGTGTTCGGCGTGCTGCAACGAAGGGCCATTTTCGCTTCCCGATGCCGCCGACCAGCCGATTGGGACTTCAGCGATGACCGCTATCACGGAACTCTCCAGGCAGTTTCCGGACGTGTTGGTGGGTCCGCGTGAGAAGGCGAGATTTCTGTGTGGGCTTTCGTCACCCGCGTTCGTTAAATCCAAACTGACGCGAGATGCACGCTTCGGAGTTTGCACGGAAGTCCCCTACGCCACCGTGCTGAAGCAGATGCAGTGATTGCGCGGTCAAGACTAGGACGCGAAACTCGCGGTGGGTTTTCGCTCGTCAGCTTAGTAGCGGGAAATCGCAGAGAACTTCGGCGTCTGAGCGTGCCCTCCGAAAGCCTTGCAGCTTCTGCTACGCAGGTGTCGGCCGAAACCGTAGCGGAACTCGCGGAGAGTTTCGGCGTTTGAGCTTGACCGCCGAAAGCCTTCGCGCCTCCCGCTACGGGGATGGGTTGCCGGTCCCCAGCAAGGTCTCAGTTGCTTGCTTGATGTCGCTCTGCCGCATCAGGCTTTCGCCGACCAGAATGGCTTTCACGCCGTGCCGGCCCAGATGCAAAACGTCCGCGTGGGTGCGAATGCCGCTTTCGCCCACCACGAGACGATCATGTGGGATCGAGTCGCGGAGTCGGATGGTGTGTTCCAGGTCGGTCTGGAATGTGTGCAGGTCACGATTGTTGACGCCGACAAGCTTCGTTCCCGTTTCCAATACTGCATCCAGATTGCTTGGGTCGAAGAGTTCGATCAGCGTCTGCAAGCCAAGATCGGTGGCCTGGTCGTGAAGCGTTTTCAGCTCGCGGGCCGTCAAACACTCGGCGATCAGCAGCACGCAGTCAGCTCCAGCTTGCCGCGCTTGGAGGAGTTGATAGCGATCGACGATGAAGTCCTTGCGGAGGATCGGCAAGTCGACGGCCGCGCGAACCTGCCTTAAGAACTCAAGCGATCCCTGAAAGAATGGCTGGTCGGTCAGCACGCTAATGCACGCCGCTCCACCCGCTTGATAGGCCTTGGCGATCGTCGGCGGATCAAAGTCATCTCGAATTAGTCCGGCGGACGGACTGGCCCGTTTGACCTCGGCAATTAATTGCACCCGAGTCCCACGAGCCAACGCGGCGTGAAAGTCTCGGCAGGCCGCCATGTCGGTAACCTGCGACTCCAGTTCGTCGGCCGAGCATGCCGCTTGATCGCTCTGGATGGTGCGACGAGTTTGCACCAAGATGTCATCCAGAATGGTCATCGTGAGTCAGTGCTTGAAGTGACGACGGCCCGTCATCACCATGGGGACGTCGTATCTGTCACACGCTTCGATCACGTCGTCGTCACGCCGTGATCCACCTGGTTGAATGATGGCGACGACGCCAGCATCGGCCGCCGCCGAGATCGAATCGGGAAACGGGAAAAACGCGTCTGAGGCAAGCACAGAACCTTCCGAGCGGTCGCCTGCTTTTTCGATCGCGATTTCAACGCTATCGACGCGACTCATTTGGCCCGCACCAACACCGATCAGCGACGTGTCTTTGGCCAGCACGATTGCGTTGCTCTTGACGTGGCGAACCATGTCCCAGGCGAAGGCGACGTCATCCCAAAGCTCGTCGGCGACTTCGGTCTCGGTGACCGTCTTCCACTGCAACGGTGAACTGCTCATTCGATCGGCGTCCTGGACCAACATGCCGCCGCTAATGAAACGCCGCTGTAGTGTGTCGGTGTTGTCGGTCAGTCGTCCGACCTGCATCAGACGGACGTTGTCGCGCCACTTTGGTTTGGTGGTCAGCAGACCGACTGCGCTCGCTTCGAAGTCGGGCGCAACGATCGCTTCGATAAACAGCCCTGGCTCACAAAGGATCTCAGCCGTTTCCAAATCGACCGTGCGATTGAATCCCAGCACCGATCCGAAGGCACTGAGCGGATCGCCCGCCATCGCCTTGGCGCAGGCCCTGCTCAGCTTGGTTCCGGTCGCAGCGCCGCAGGGATTGTTGTGCTTCATGACGGACGCGGCTGGATTGGCAAAGCCGCGGACGATCTCCAATGCCGCATCCAAGTCCAACAAGTTGTTGTACGACAGCTCCTTGCCACTGATCTGTCGCGCCGAAACCAGGTTGGCGGACCGGACGCGCGGGTCGCTGTACAGAGCCGCTCGCTGGTGTGGGTTTTCGCCGTAGCGAAGCTGGGCCTTGCGACGTAGCGAGAAATGGACGGTTGAAGGGAACTCGCCGGCAATCGAATCGCCTCGCATGTAGTCGGCTATCGCGCGGTCGTAGGCGGCGGTGTGATCGAACGCTGCTCCGCAGAGTTGCTCGCGAAGCTCATCACTGGTTCCACCCATCGAGTCCAATTGCTCCAAGATCTCGCCGTACTGCTCCGGGCTGGTTGCGACAGCCACGTCATGATGATTCTTCGCGGCAGCTCGCACCAAGCTGGGGCCGCCGATGTCGATCTGTTCGACACACTCGTCACGAGTCACGCCCGGCCGGGCCGCCGTGGCGGCGAACGGGTAAAGATTCACGACGACCAAATCGAAGGGCGTGATGTCATGGTCGGCAATCGCGTCCATGTGATCGTCGCGGTCGCGAATCGCCAGGATGCCTGCAAAGACACGCGGGTGCAGCGTCTTCACGCGACCATCCAGCATCTCGGGGAACCCCGTATAGTCGGCCACGTCGCGGACATCCAATCCGGAGGACTCGAGATACTTTCGAGTCCCACCCGTGCTGTAGATCGTGACTCCAGCGCGAGCCAACCCGGCCGCGAAATCGGCCAAGCCCATCTTGTCACTCACGCTGATGATGGCGTTGCGGATTGGTGCGACTTGGGTCACTGCTTCACTTGACGAATGAGTTGGGAGGTGGAACGAGCGCTCCGGCCATGTCTGGTTGGCTA
>JBCCUO010000250.1:0-6053 GCA_039196805.1 Planctomycetota bacterium
AGCGACGCGGACGGGACTCGAACCCGCAACCTCCGGATCGACAGTCCGGGGCTCTAACCAATTGAGCTACCGCGCCTTAGGTGCCTAAGACGTCTCTGCTGAAGCCGTTTCCTGGAGGGCTGATCCGCACCGCTTTCGAGCGAGAATCAGATGCCTGCAGGAGCGGAGCGACGCCAAGGAGGTTCGCACCCGCCGGTCAGCGAGACGCGAAAGTATATCGGCCGATCAGACCGCCGCAAGTGACCGATTCCGGCGAACTTTTTGATTCCTGGCGGCCCCAACCAGTCCCCTCGGTCTGTACGGCTTGACCCGGTTGCACTGACGCGGCAGCCCGGGAACTGGTCGCCGATGGACCGGCAACGGCTCTTGAACGCGATCCTCAACGTAGCGTTTCGACGGCAGGTTTGTCGCCTGTCCTCCGGCTGATCGCTCGTTTTCTCGGTCATTTGCTAGGTTCAGCATGAACTCCGCGCTTCTGTACGCCTGGTCATTCAGTGGCTGGTTCTGGGCCGCTTGGCGAGAGCTTTGCCGCTACATTGATCGTATGGGCACCACCGAATGGGCTGTGATGGCGGCCGCCGCCGTCGCCTTTGGCTTTCTTTGTCTCAAGGGTCACTCCCTCAAGCAGTAGCCGGTATGATCAGGGGGTCATGTCCCGCCGATCGAGAGCCCATCATGCCCCTGTTTGAAGTCGAAACCGACGCCCACATCATCATCACCTGGGCGGAGGGTGAAGAAGATGCACGAGCGGTCGTGGCCGATGCGTACCCGACCGATGAGGTGTTGCGGCTGACCAAGCGACCTCGTGACACCTGGGTCATCAGCAAAGGCGCTCTTGGCCTGACCAATCGAACCTTGGATCCCTGCCTGATCGCCCGGGACTGCCTAAGCAAGTCGGCCGGGGACAAGGTCAACGCCATCCGGCTGTACCGAATGGAAACGGGTAGTGATTTGGATCAAGCCCGCAAGGCGATTGAGTCCAACATGGTGATGGGCTGGTAGCAGCAGCATGCAGCGAAACTCGCCATCGAAGCCAAAGCGGTTCTGGCTGGCTCTGCTATTCCTGCCGCTGATCGTTGGATGCGATGGGTGTCGCCCCCAGCCGAGCGACGACGACGAACCCGAAGAAGCACAGGCCGAGGCGTTCACCTCCACGCTGGTGGAAACTCAGCCCGGCGCGTCATCCTCCGCCGAAAGCGCGATCAAGCCGGGGCACTGGACCACGGTTTCTCAGTCGATCAAGAGTAACAAGGCGGATACGCGCGGCGAATTGCAGGGCCAGGCAACCGAGTCGGTCAAGTCGCTGGCTGACACCGGCGCCACCGATTTTCGGGCAGCGCGCCAAGTGGTCCTTCCCCGAGGCCAGCAGCGCCGGTTCGACTACCGACTGCTGGCCCCTCTGCCGCGAGGGAGCGGCAGCACAGCCGCACCCCTTCGGGTCGGAATCAACAACCGTTACGTCGCAAGCGATGGTTCGCTTCGCTATGAGATGGGACGACGCCCCATCACGGCGCTCGCCGGGCACCAGTATCTATTCGTCGTCTTGACCACGCGCCCCGAACGATTCACCCGCCTGGCGGCATCCGACTGGGTCACACCACGTCGCAGCGAGGAGGAGTTCGCGGATCCCTCGTTGACGAACTATCGAGTCGTATTTCCAAAGTCCGAAGGTCTGCTTGCGTTGCCGGAAACCTTTTTGGATTGGACCAGCACGGCCGTGTTGCTGTGGGACGACCTTCCCCCCGAGGCCCTGACGCCCAATCAGCAGCGAGCCGTCACCGATTGGCTTCACTTCGGTGGCACCCTGATTATCAATGGGGCCGACGCCGCGAACTCCGTAGTCGACACCGCGCTGGCCGACTTACTTCCCATGCGGCCGACACGGGTCGTCGAATTGGATCGTGATGCTGCCTCCGCTTTGCTCCGTCGTTGGCAGGTGCCCACGGACAAATCGACCGAAAAACAGATCGCAACGCTAGCCGATGGAACTGCCCGTCTGGCGGTCGATGGAACGCCGGAGCAGCAGAGCAAGTCGATCGATCAGAGCGGCGATCTGGTGCTGCAGCGCCGGATCGGTCGCGGCCGAATCGTGCAGCCACGTTTTGACATCGCTTCCGATTGGATCAGTGATTGGCACTCCTACGACAGTTTCGTCAATGGGCTGATCCTGGCTCGACCCAGACGAAAACACATCGCCGGTGGCGACTACGACCTGGAACGATCCACCGTCCAGCTGTACGCCGATTCCCGGGATCCTCGCGCGCCGGCCACCATCAACACTCGATTGCGATTTCTTTCTCGCGACGCCGCCTTGACGACCGAGTCGGGGTCATCCGCCAAGTCAGTTGATGGAACGCACCTGGATCTGTCGACGCGTGCCGATCCCATCAGCGGGGTGGCGGGATGGTCGCCGACCAGCGACATCATGAACGCGGTTCGAGAAGTGCTGCGAGATGAAGCGGGGATCGAGATCCCTTCGTCCACCATGGTGGTTCGATCACTGGGGCTGTACCTGCTGTTTCTGATTCCGGTCAACTACGTCGTCTTTCGCCTGGTTTCGCGACTGGAGTACGCCTGGATGGTCGTTCCCTTAATCGCGATCGCGGGTGTTGTCTGGGTAACGCGTGCCGTTCGGCTGGACATCGGCTTTGCACGCAGCCAGACCTCCATCGACGTTGTCGAGCTTCAACCGGGGTACCAACGCGGCCACCTGTGCCGCACGACCGTCTTGTACAACTCGCTGTCCAGTGGATACAGCGTCCAGTTCGATACGATCGATGGCGCCGCCACGCCACTAACGTCACCCAACAGCAGACTGGCGCCACCGGAAACCATCTTTCGCACCGGAGATGGCGAGGGTCCGGTGCTGGAAGGCATTCAAGTCCCCAGTAACTCGTTCGGCTGGCTGCACATCGAGCAGATGTGTGACCTGGGCGGGACGATTGTTCGGCAAAAGGATTCGATCTTGAATGATACCGATGTTGCTTGGGAGGACGCTTGGTTGATTGAGCATGACTCGGGCGGGACGGTACGCATCGCCGTGGTGGGTGCCTGCGACCCAGGCCGAGAGGTCAGCTTTCGGCTGGTCGAAACCGGCGTCGCCACCGTCTCGGACGAGTTTCCGCTACAAGTCGGTCGCGTGATCGAAAAGCTGACTCGTCCCGAATCGCTTCCGCCCGGATCCACTCGGTTGGTCGCGCGCGTGGACGGATTGGTTGCCGGGCCGCAGATCATTCCCGGTGGCAGTCAGACGCGTGGTCAGACGATCTTGGTAGCGCACCTGGCTCATCAACCGGTCCAGTTTCCTGAACCCGACGAGAACCTGCGGTCCGACTTTCGAGACGTGTTGACCGACGCAGACGCCCAATGACCGGACGATCGGTGTCCGGCTAGTCAGTGGCCGGATACTGAGAGACTTCGGTGACGCACGCTACTGATCCACGACTGACGCTACACCCGAATGAGAGACTACCGTGATCGAGCTAAAGGGGTTTGGAAAGGACTACGGCGACTTCACTGCCGTCCAAAGCATCGATTTGCACATTGAAGCGGGCGAGACGTTTGGATTCATTGGGCCCAATGGAGCGGGGAAGAGCACGACGATCCGATTCTTGGCTACGTTGTTGCGTGCCAGCCGCGGCAGCGGCGAGGTCGCCGGTTGCGATGTGATGAGCGATCCGGTCGGCGTTCGTCAGGCGGTGGGCTACATGCCAGACAACTTCGGCGTCTACGACGGGATGCGGGTCTGGGAGTTTTTGGATTTCTTTGCCGTCGCCTATCGCATCGGACGTCCTCAACGCAAGGACATCATCGAAAACGTGTTGGAGCTGCTGGACCTCACCCACAAACGGGATGACTTCGTCAACGGACTATCCCGAGGGATGAAGCAACGACTTTGCCTAGCAAAAACACTGGTTCATGACCCGCCAGTCTTGATCTTGGACGAACCTGCCAGCGGATTGGATCCCCGCGCACGGGTCGAGGTCAAAGCGTTGCTCAAAGAGCTCCGAAGGATGGGAAAGACGATCTTGATCAGCAGCCATATTTTGACGGAGCTGGCGGACTGCTGCACATCAATCGGGATCATCGAACGAGGCCAACTGCTGATGCACGGTCCGATCGACAGCGTTTACCGGCAGATCCGGCGAAACCGGCTGGTGGAGATTCAGTTCGTCGAGGGAGAAGAGACGGGAATCTCGATCCTACGTAGCCAGACGGAGTTGATGTCGCTGGAGATCGAACCCGACCGCGTAGTGGCCGAGCTGGAGACCGACGACGAGGGTTTGGCGCGGTTACTCGAAACGCTGATTCAGGCCGGGGTCCGCATGCGGACGTTCAATGATCGTGATCCAACACTGGAGGACGTTTTCATGACCGTGACGAAGGGCCTGGTCACTTGATCGAGTGGCCGATGGATCGATCCGTGTGCCCCGTTTCTGGTGAGCTCTTGACTCGGAACGTTCCCCGGAGATAATCTTCGCTTCCGAATCCGGGGGATTAGCTCAGTTGGGAGAGCGACGCGCTGGCAGCGCGTAGGTCATCGGTTCAAGTCCGTTATCCTCCACTACCCGGAGTCATCGCACGCTCCACGCGTTGTCTTCGTATGCGTCTTCAGCAGGCTGGATCGTTCGTTTCAGTCATCCCCTACTGACGGTTGCGGACACGCTGGTGAGTTGAATCGGTTCCGATCCCAGAAAGCTGCTATCCTTTCGGTCTTGTCCTGGCAGCAGTTCGATCCAATTTAGGGCATTCGTCTGATCGTTGGGAAACGTGGTTCTTCGAGGCTTTCATGGCACCCGGGTGTCCCGGATCAAGACCAAATTCTCCTCGGTCTATGAAGCCGAGCGGCGAACGCGTCGCGGGTTGGCTTTTTCGCCCTGCGAAATTTCTGCCTGATTCGTGCACCTCTGCTCGCAAGCCAAAAGGACGGCGCTCGCCCGCGGGCTAGTGGACTCGCTGTTTCCGCCAGTTTCTGAACACGCAGCTTGCTAGCCCCTAGCCTGTGAGATGCGTTCTGGCTGCTAGACTTCACGGCGCATGACATCGGGTGCTGCGCATTCCCCGATGCGGCCCAAAACTCAGTGCTGGGACTTGTTCTCGACGTTGTTTAACGCAGTGTTCGATGTTTCAAGAAAACCGCGATGAGTGGGAGCGAATGGCAAGGTGCAGTATCACTGACTCACAACCATCTCCAACTGCGGCCCAACTGACTGCGGATGCGTGTCACTGGCAAAGGCGTGGACGAGTACTTTGCCCACGCCGTCGGTCTTGCCGGTTTCTCGCGTGACGAGAAGCGTGATCGGCTCGTCACCGTGTTCCTGAATGTAAGTAACCAATCGGTCTCCGTCGATACCGAAGGTACCCCGCTCTTGGCTTCGCAGTATCTCAAACTGTCCGAGCAAGACACCATCCTCTGGATTTGGGGCATCGCTCCAAAGCACACCCTCACGCCATTGCCTTGCCTCTGGATCAGTAATTCCATAAACGGCAAAGCGATTCACTCTCGGCAGCAGCGAAGCAACGCCTAGCGGAGTGGGGACCAAGTTCAGACGCAATCTAGCGTCTGAAAGTCGTTCGCGATCCACTTCAGATACATCGAACTGAAAGAAAGACTTGTAGTCCCAGTTTGGGTTGTTGCCGGATTTCACATAGAGCAGTTCATCGAAGATTTTGCGATCCTGAAACTTCTCAAACCTTAAAACGGATCGGCAACGACCATTCGATGAAACTCGGAACGAGCCATCCTCGCGAGCCATCCGTGGTGTCGCCTGTACTTGCTCCTCGACGTCGCCCGTCTCGACGACGATGCTCTCTGCTGAGACCACTGCACTGGCCCCGGAGTCAGAGAGCATCCGAGAATCGCCAGATTCGGCGTGGTGAAGCTCAATCTTCCCTTCGATCAAAGCGAAGTCGGCGGTGTTCCCCTCTTCATTAATCTCGACGGAAAAACGTGTCCCGTAATCAATTGCGTAGCCATTGGGAGTTTCAAGGACGAATCCCGTGGCTGAATCTGGCACGTTCATCACTGCGGTGCCAGAAGTCAAGCTCGCGCG
>JBCCUO010000251.1:0-6050 GCA_039196805.1 Planctomycetota bacterium
CCGGCAGCAGACTGATAGCTTTGCAAGTACTTGCGTTTGATCAGCTCAAGCGAAAATTGGCCATCATCGAATACTCCCACTCCGATGCTTCGACCACCCGATCTCACGGTACGGTTGTTGTCAGGGTCAGTCATGGTGACGTGGACGTCGTTGAGCAACTCGATGACTGCTGAGAGTGTTTCCCACAACTCATTGTCGGTGGTCTGCTCCGAGATCCTTGGTCGATAGACGGAACGAATCAGGTCCCAGTCGATCTGCTTCACGTCGAATAACGCATAGTTCGTTTGGAAGGCGGACCAGAACGCGTCAAAGACTTCTTCCGGACCGCGCGTCTTCGCGCCAGGCCGTGGTGGCGGTTCAACCAGTGTCTCCAGCAGTCCCTGACTGCTGGCAGCGTTGGCCAGCGCAACGATGCCCTCGCCGGTCCCAAGGGAAACAAACGCGATCGATCGGTATTCTCCATTGTTACCAGTGTGCCCAACCAGTCGGTCAGGCCCCATCGGGACGACGACCCAGCCAAGTCCGTACTGCGCTCCGAGCGGGCCCTGACCTGCGGGGATGGGTGACTGAGGGCGGAACATCTCCTGATACGTCTCCAACTTCAGACCTTCCTTGCGATAGACCAACCCAAGGAATCTCGCCAGATCTTCGGCAGTCGTCACCAGCGAATAGGCGGCAGCAGCCCGGGTTGGATCCGATCCGACATCCTCCATCCCGCGCTCACTTTGGGGATCACTGGCGGCCTGATACGCGCGTGATTCCACCACATCATTGGGAAGCGGCCGGGTGTAGGTTGATTGGGGCATCAGCTTGCCCAGCCTCTGGTCGAACAGTTGCTGAAGAGTCATCCCCACTTTTGACTCAACAAATGCTTGCAGCAACTGGATGGCTTCACCCGAGTAGCTGTAGGTGGTTCCCGGCGGCGAGTTGAATGGAATGGGCGTGGTGCGTTCATAGATATTCACATCGGTCCCCACCCAGTTCGGCATCCCTGTGCGATGCGTCAAAATCATCCGCGGCGTCAATTTTGCGTAAGCCTCTTTGTCAGTGATGCGGGCGTACTCAAACTCGTCGGCGATCGGCCGATCCAGTTCGATCTGCCCGTCCTCCACCAGACTCATGACCAGCCAAGCAAAGACAGGCTTCGAGATGGATGCAGCTTCAAAAAGAGTGTTCGCAGTCACCGGCACGGCAGGATCAAGCGATGCCGAACCGACGAACATCGCTTTGTTGATCTTTCCATCGGCCAGGAATGCGAGCGAGATACCCGGAACATCAAACAGACGCAGCGCTCCACGCACTTCCTGTTCGCTGGGAACCGGCAGCGGATCCTGCCCGCGTGCGACAGGCATAGCGACCCAACCAAGAAGGATACAACCCACGGCCACCAGCGGACGCAGCGAATCTCGAAACGTCATCCGATAGAATCCAGCAGAGGATGCAAAGGAAATAAACTGGAAAGTACACTGATTCTCACTGATCAAACACTAGTCGAAGAGATGGCCAATGCGAGGTATGGGCAACCGTTGGAACACTCAATGAATGCAACAAAAAATGTCGACTGACAAGACTCCCGATTGGCGTGACCATCCGGTGGGCAGCGAAGCCTTCTTGGCGGCGAGGCGTGCGGCGATGGCCGAACAGGTTTGGCCGGTCGAAGACCCGAGCTACGCCCCGGTCGGACACGAACGTGGGATTCGCACCAGCACCCGGATCACATCCAACTACCGCGGGACTCACAGGAAGCGTTCGATGGATGTGAAACCGGAAGAAGTCATTGATGTCCTCAAGCATGCCCAAGTCACTCGGTGGGTGCTGATGGGTCTGCACGGGTACGTCGGATACCTGAGTGACCCTCGGGCGACGCAGGATGTCGACGTGCTGATCGACCATGACTTCAAGCACCAGGCGGTCAAGGCGATCCAGCTGCGTTGGCCACAGCTTGAGACTCGTGAAGCGGACGTCGCGGTGCGTTTTCACGATCCAGGCGACGTCGACGCTGACGGCAAACCGAAACCAGTCATCGATCTGATGCTACCGTGGAGCAACATTCACGCGGAGATCTTGAAGTATCACGTGATCGTCGATCCGGAAACGGGCCATCATCTGCCCAATCTGGAAGCGGCGTTGTGCGCGAAGTACGCCGCGATGGTTTCGCCCCATCGCGCGTTCGATCGGAAGTCGCAAGATGCAGTCGACTTTCGGTTGATCGTGAAGTGCAACCTTAACGATATCGACCGCGAGAGATTGCAAACCCTGGCTGAGTTTGTTTGGACCGGTGCGGGGCCAGAGATCCTGGAATTCCTGGATCTTGCGGTCAACGATCAACCGTTCCCGCTGTAGAGTCGCTGTCGAGTCTCAGGGCGCGGCGACCAACGCGTTGGCTCGCTGAGTGATGCCCTGGTGCCGCGCCGTCAGCTCGGCTTCCAGCTGTTGGTTGGATCGATAGAGCTCAACAAGCGTTCGCTTCATCGACGAGACCTTTCCCTTCACGTCGTCGTGATAGGTGCGGATCGCTTTCGCCTCGGTCTGGATCTGGGCCAAATCCTGCTCCAGTTTCTCGCGAGCTTCCTGACCCAATCCGGTCGCACTCTCCGTTTCCGAGATGGCGTTTTGGATCACACCCAACTCAAACTCCAGTTCGACTTTGCGGAGTTCCAGGGAGGCCAGGCGCAGCGCAATCCGACGCGTCAGCAAGCGATAGTCGTTCAGCGGACGCATGTAGTAGCGATCGATCAGCTTGGCCTGGCCGGCAGCGATCACTTCGTCGGCCGCTTCCTCTTTCAAGACGACCTGTTCGCCCGCAGCAATCTGGACTTTGCCGCCATCGCCCCTCTGCAAACGACTGTCAACGGCGCGACCGTCGGCGGCAAAGAAGGCGGCGTCCAGGGCGCTACGCTGTTGTTCGCTGTCGACTTCCAGTTCGTACTTCTTGACAAACTCCACTTTCACCCAGCGTGCGAGCAGGGGATCTTGGTCGGTGGCACGCTGCCCATCATGGAGGTACTGGGCGAACGTCTCGGCGTTGACGCGATCCTTGAGCAATTGGTTGACGAATTCTTCGTCAACGCGACCGAACAGGTTGTCTCCCGACGGTGTGCTGCCTTCGGCAACAAACGGCTCGTGCCCGTCCAGGGGAAGCAACTCATAGAGTGACCAGCTGTTGGCTTCTTGAGTGTTGAGGGCCTTGATCTGAGAGGCAAGCAACTTACCGGTCGGTTCAATGCTGACCTCGGTTGGCGTGCTGGCCGTGACGCGGTACTCACCCAGGTAGACCGATGGGACCGGAACGCTGACGGCCGTGCCCTGATAGACCCGTTCACCGAACCCGTAGACCACCATGCCGTCACGGATCAGCGGGCGGTCGCCCGCACCCGCGGCCGCCGCGTCATCGGCAGGCAAACCGGCAACCGCTGCGGGATCCACAGACGCAAGCCGGATTGGAAAACCTCCTTGCGAAACACGACGGAGATTTCGCCAGTGTCGACCGGCCTCGGAGTTCAACTTGGCCAGCTTCGTCGAAAGCGAAACCAATCCTTCGCGGACTTCGGTCTCATTGGATTGCGGATCACCAAACTTCAGCACTGCCTGCTGATCGGCAAGATCCGCCACGCGGGCATCAGCTTTCTCTTTCAGCTGATGCCAGGCGCTTCGACTCTTCAGAATCCCAGCGACGGGAAACAAGAAGATGATGCCCAACAGCATCGTGATGCTGACCGCAGTGATCTGGTACCAACGCCAATTTGGTGCGGCTTTCCAGACGATCACGCCAAAGGCGATGACCCCGATGATCAGAAAACCGAGAATGACAAACTGCATTGATCGACCAGGTAGAAACCGTCTTCGTCCGCGAAATCGCCGATCGAGCGGTCGGATTTGGGAGGAACACCGAGCTGGGGCAGAGAAGGGAACAGACCACCGATAGTAAATTGGGGCATTTGGACCGTCAAGTTTCGATCTGCCGGACCAAGCGATCAAGTCGGTGCTGGGGTCGTCAAAGTCGCCCCGACCAGCGCGATGATACCGGGGGGCACGGCTTCCAGCCGTTATGACCCACCATACCGCTGAAGCTGGAGCCTTCCGGGCGCCGAAGCGAGGGATTGTGGGGGCGATCGTGCCGTTTGGTCCGATCGACTCCGTCATGCCAGGTACCTCGTTTCGAACGATTGACGTGATGCTTCCAGCGCCGAAATCTCAACCCAAACGAAGCAAAAACCCTGTCCGCCGAAATCGTCTTCGCAGGCGACTTCGACAGACTGTGCTGGGATTGCTGACTGCGGTCACCGCGACGGTGGGGGTGGGCTGTCATCGTCAGTTCTATCGCAAGCAGGCGGACTGCGAGGCGTATCAGCTGCTATCAGAAAAATCCAGTCACCTGGCCCGTCCGGCGGAAACCTCGTTCAACATCACGCCGGATCGCCGCAGCCGGATGTTCAATCCGTTCGACTTGGACTTCCAACCGATTCCCCTGGATGACCCCGCCGCCAACCGATACCTGCAATGCGTTGACGGCCGACGGGGATATCCCATGTGGGAAGCGGCCGGAGTCACCAACACGGCCGAGAGCCCCGATTGGTGGCAGTTCCTTCCACTGGACGATGACGGCGTGCTGACGCTCAACGACGAAGTCGCCATGCGACTCGCGTTACTGCATTCGCCTCAGTACCAAAGCCAGCTGGAAGAACTCTACCTAGCCGCCCTTCGCGTGAGTGCCCAACGTTTCGAGTTTGATACTCAGCTGTTTGGAGGCAAGTCGGTCAACTTCTTCGCCGACGGTCCACTGACTACGAATGGAGCGAACTCGCAAGTCACCGTCGCTAACTCAGGCCCCGGCGGCGGCTGGGCCCTTCAAAGGAGGTTTGCCACTGGATCTGACTTGGTCATTGGCCTGGCCAACTCCATTGTCTGGGAGTTCTCCGGGAACGACTCCAGTGTGGGAACGACGCTGTTGGACTTCACTTTTACCCAGCCGCTTTTGCGAGCCGCTGGACGCGACGTCGTGCTGGAAAACCTGACGTTGGCCGAACGCGACTTGCTGGCCAATGTCCGCGCCTTTGAACGATTTCGTCGTAGCTTCAACTTGAACATCGCGATCGGACGAAATACTGAGAGCACCGTATCGTCAGGCAATCCGATCGTGAACGTAAGCCAAGGTGTCTTGGGCGTGGATGGCTTCCTTGGACTGTTGCAAACGGAGCTGACTATCCGCAACTCAGAGCAGAACATTGCCCGATTGGAAGACAGCTTAGTGATTCAACAGGACTCATTGGTCGAAAGCTTGACGACCATCGACCTTGCCGCCTCGCAGATTCTAACGCAGAAGATCAACGTCGCGCAGTCGCAGTCGAGGCTCATCGGTGCACAACGTGCACTGATCGGTCAACAGGCAAGATTCCAACAGGATATCGATGGATATCTTAGGGACCTTGGATTGCCTCCCTATTTGTGCACGCGGCTTGACGACCCTCGACTCAAGAAGTTCGAGTTGATCAGCGCTGAGTTGCTGTCTCGCAGCGCGCAGCTCACCAGCGTTCGGCGGATAGTCGGTGAATTGAACCTGCAAATCCTGGCTCAGACCACGAGTAGCCAAAACGTTGATACGGGTCGAACAGAAACGCAGCTCATTTGGACTCCTGAGGTCCAAGACTCAATCTCACAACTGCGACAAGCGCTGCAGCCGGTCCGAGCATTCACTCAGCAACTCGTCGACGTCGATGTTCCCGGCGTACAGTCGGACTTGGATAGGTTGGTCGAGACTTTGCCCAAGCGTAAGGCCCAGAATGAGCGGCTCATCAATCTGTATCGACAAGGAAGCGAGGAACTCTGTTCGCTTCTCAATGTGTCCTCGTTGAGTGAAGAGATCTTTGACATCTCAGATCTGGAAGGCGAGGGGCAAGAGAAGAGTCTGGACCAAGAACTGACGGAAGCCTACCAAACGCTTTCTGAACGGGTCATCGAGTACCGGCGAGAGCTCGATTCCCTGCAGGATTCACTCAGACGGTACGTCGAGGAAGGACCAGACGACGACGACCCGGTCGCGTTGGCTGAGG
>JBCCUO010000252.1:0-6047 GCA_039196805.1 Planctomycetota bacterium
CCGTGTTACGCCGCTTCGGCCGAGAAAGGTCCGCAGGCCCGGAACTCACTCGTGCGGCCGTGCCCTAGGTCACCGTCGGCGCTGCGAGTGTAGGATCGCTCACATCCAGCAGGCCCATCGCGCCAGCAGCTGCGGGAACTGCGCTCGATCGCGGCGTGTGGCATGCCGCCCGACGGTCGGCACGGCAGGCAGTCCGTTCTCTAGTGTCTTTGTCGAGCGTCGATCAACCACGATCAGCCCAGATGCGGCAGGGCCGTTGATCTGCACCTCTACTCGCCAAGAGACTCGTAGCCCGGTCGGCACGCGCATTGCGTACCCGCTGCGAGCGGTCGAGAACGGCTATCGTTCGATTCGCGGCTCGGCAATCTGAACGCCGATCTCGGAGACCCTTCGATCCGATCAGCCCGGGTGCTGGCCGGTTTGCCGCTCGATGCAGTTGGCGACCAAGGCGGTCCAACCGGTCTGGTGGCTCGCGCCGAGGCCCTCGCCCGTGTCGCCGTTGAAGTACTCGTGGAACAGGACCTCGCCTTGCCAGTCGAAGTACCCGGTGGGGCAGCAGGTCGCGCCGAGGCAGGGCCTCTGCCCGCTGGCCGCGTCGGGCAAGAAGATCGCGGTTAGTCGGTCGTTCAGCTCGCGGGCGACCTCGCGGAGGTTCTTCATCTGGCCGGAGCCAACCGGGCACTCGACGCGGAGGTCGTCGCCGTAGAACTCGTGGTAGCGCTCGAGGGCTTCGATCAGCACGTAGTTGGTCGGCCACCAGACCGGGCCGCGCCAGTTGCTGTTGCCGCCAAACATCCCGCTGTCGCTTTCGCCCGGAACGTAACGGACTTCGTTGCGCTGACCTCCAAAGTCAAACACAAACGGCTGGTCCTTGTGTGCCAAGGACAGACTTCGCACACCGAACGGCGAAAGGAACTCATTCTCGTCCAACATCACTGACAACAACCGGCGAAATCTCGCTTCGCTGGGAATCGCTAGCAACCGGCGGCAGGGCTCGCCCGACTCCGCGTCCTCGCGTTCCATGTACGTCATGTGCTGACAGAGAGACCCGCGGTTCTCCAGAAACCAATCCATCCGCTTCTTGAAGCCGGGCAACTTGTTGATGATCTTCTCTTCCAACAAGACGCCGGTCGTCAGCGGCATCAGCCCAACCAGCGATCGCACCTTCATCGGAATGGACTGACCGTCCACCGACAGGTGGTCGTAGTAGAATCCATCCTCTTCCTCCCACAGGCCGGTGCCGTCGATCGTATTCATCGCCTCGGCAATCGCGACGTAGTGCTCAAAGAACTTGCTGGCCATGTCGCCGTACGCCGGGTGATCTTCGGCCAGCTCCAGCGCGATCCGCAGCATCGTTCCACAATAGAACGCCATCCAAGATGTCCCATCGGCCTGTTCCAAGTGGCCTCCCGGCAGCGGTTTGCTGCGATCGAATACGCCGATGTTGTCCAGCCCCAAGAATCCACCGCTAAAGATGTTGCGGCCGTTGGGATCTTTTCGATTGACCCACCAGGTGAAATTGATCACCAGTTTTTGAAACGCACGCGTCAAGAAGACCTTGTCGCGATTCCCCGGAGGACCGCTGGCCTTGTAGACCTGCCAAACGCCCCACGCGTGGACGGGCGGGTTGACGTCGCTGAGGTTCCATTCGTAGGCGGGAATCATGCCGCTGGGATGCATGTACCACTCACGCAGAAACAACAGCATCTGGTGTTTGGCAAACTCAGGATCCAAATGGGCCATGGGCACCATGTGAAACGCCAGATCCCAAGCCGCGTACCACGGGTACTCCCACTTGTCGGGCATCGAGATCACATCGCGATTGAACAGATGCTTCCATTCGCTGTTGCGACCCTGTTCCCGGCCGGCTGGAATGGGTGCACCGTTAGGATCACCCTGCATCCAGGTATCCACGACGTAGTGATAGAACTGCTTGGTCCACAGCAGCCCGGCGTACGCCTGACGCATGATCTGTTTTTGGTCGTCGCTTGCCTTGAGAGGAATACGGCTTCCGTAATACTCGTCCGCCTCACGAACTCGCGATGCGAAGACCTGTTCAAAACCCTCGCCGAACGCGTTGTCAATGAAACGCTGGGGATCGGCCTGTGCGACCTCGGCGACGATGGGTTCGTCGGTCGCCGAAAGACGACACCGCAGCGTTTCGGTTTGACCGGGCTGGAGAACCAGCAACTGATAGGCGGCGGCCTTGGTTCCTCGCTGTTTGGGATTGACCGAATGGGTGTTGCCCAAGACGACGTATTCGTGAAACGCATCCTTGTAGAAATCCGACTCGCTTGGCAGGCCCGCGTGTCTCTGCTGGTTGGTTTCATTGTCGGTGAACAGCCAGGTTCGCGATTCTGGACCAGCCCTACCGAAGTCAAAAGCGTACCAGAACGGTTGCAGTGACTCGTGTTGCGTCTGAACCACACCCTGATGCAGCCTCAATGACGGCCGCGTCGTACAACCCTCATCGGTGCATTGCCAGGTCCACGTGTTGCGAAACCACAGCTGTGGTAGCACATGCAGCACTGCGGGCTGGTTGCCGCGATTTGTCACGGACGTGCGGATCAGGACGTCATTGGGTCCTGCTTTGGCATACTCGACCTGTACATCGAAATAGCGCGATTGATCAAAGACGCCGGTGTCTTTCAGCTCATATTCCAGGTCACCAAAGCCGCGTTTACGGTTGTTGCTGACCAACTCTTCGTAAGGAAATCGAGCCTGTGGATACTTGTAGAGCGCCCGCATGTAGCTGTGCGTCGGCGTGCTGTCCAAGTAGTAGTAGCATTCCTTGACATCTTCGCCGTGATTGCCTTCGGGGCCGGTGACGCCAAACAGCCGCTCTTTCAAGATCGAGTCGCGACCGTTCCAGAGTGCCAGCGAGAAACAAAGCCGACACTCGCGATCGCTCAGTCCTAGCAAGCCGTCTTCGCCCCAACGGTACGCGCGACTACGTGCGTGATCGTGTGGAAAATAACCCCAGGTGCCGTCGCCACCAGTGCTGTAGTCCTCGCGTACCGTTCCCCATTGCCGTTCGGACAGATAAGGACCCCAGCGCTGCCAGTTTTCGGTTCGTTGTTGGCTGGCAAGCAAGCGTTGGTCTTCGATCGACATGGCAAGTGCTTTGCTATGGCTAAAGGTTCGGATAGCGAAAAGCGGTTGTCCCCAATGGAGCGAAGCACCCTCCGGGCCGCTCCGTGGGGTCCGCCCCCTTCTCGATGTCAGCCCTAGAACGACGTGCCATCAAGCACGGCCAGGCTGGGCTACGCTTCGTCCAGCAATTCAACGGCGGCAAACGCTTGGCCTTCCAGCATCGCCAGACTGGCACCACCACCGGTGCTGACATGACTGACCTCGTCCGCAAAGCCCAACTGGTCGACCGCGGCGGCGCTATCACCACCACCGATGATGCTAGTCGAATCGCTGTCAGCCACCGCTCCGGCGACTGCTTTGGTGCCCTCGTCAAACGGAGCCATCTCGAACACACCCATCGGTCCGTTCCAAACGACTGTTTTGGCATCCTTGATGACGTCGCAGTACTTCTTCGCCGTTTCCGGTCCGATGTCGAACCCTTCCCAGCCGTCGGGAATCTCGCCCGCAGCGACAACTTGTTTATTGCAGTCACCACTGAAAGCGTCACCGCAGTGAGTGTCAACTGGCAGATGAAGCTTGCCGCCACCTTTGGCTAAGAGTTCTTTGGCAAGGTCCACCTTGTCCTCTTCAACCAGGCTGCCACCGACTTTCCCTCCCTGGGCCAACGAAAAGGTATAGGCCATTGCCCCACCAATCAGTACCGCATCACAGATTCCCAGTAGGTTGTCGATCACCTTGATCTTGTCGCTGACTTTCGCGCCACCCAAGATGGCAACGAACGGCCTTGCCGGCTCGGCGATCGCATCGCTGAGGTACTGGATCTCCTTGGCCACCAAATGGCCGACGACACGGGGCTTGCCTGCCATCGCTTCAGGCACAGCAACCATAGACGCGTCGGTGCGGTGACATGTGCCAAAAGCGTCGTTGCAGTACGCGTCGGCCATCGCCGCTAGCTTGCCTGCGAATTCTGCGTCGCCCTTTTTTTCTCCAGGATTGAATCGCAGGTTCTCCAAGACCAATACATTTCCGTCAGTCAGCGCGGCAGCCTTTGAGGTTGCATCGTCGCCCACCGTATCGGTGGCAAAGGCGACCGGCTTGCCGATCAATTCCCCCAGACGTTTGGCCGCGGGCGCTAGGCTGAATTTCGCGTCGCCGGCGTCTCCCTTGGGGCGACCCAGGTGGCTCATCAAGATCAGCTTGCCGCCCCGATCGATCACGCTTTTGATGCTAGGCAAAGCCATGCGGATACGGCGGTCGTCGGTAATCGCTTGATCGCTGTCCAAGGGCACATTGAAGTCGACCCGCATTAAGACTGTGTGTCCCGCTACGTCCACCTGGTCGATCGTCTTCTTTGCCATCGCTGTTGTCTTCTTGAGTTGGGGGCATCGATTCAGTTCCGTCTCGAATTATCAGCAATCGGAGGCCTTAGGCGAGGGGGCACATCCTCCGACCCAGCGTTTGTCCAGCTGCGCAGCAAAGGCGGCGGACGTCGCAGTCGCATGAAGTCTGATCACCCGAAGTCGTAGACGCTGGTCAGTCCCATTTCCCGACGCATCTGAGAAAGCTGTCCCATGTGCATTGCCAGGTGAGTGGTGAAAACGTGACCCAACAGATCGCCAACGGTCGGAAGTTCCTTCGCCAAGAAGGGAGTCTCGTTCGGCTGCTTCAGCAATTCCTCGTCGGCGTGGATCACCGCTTCTTTCAACTGCTCGCCCACGGAACGGAAGTGTTCCAGCAAGCTCTCTTTGGTGCGGCCGTCATCTCCGATCTCACCTCCGGGGCTACCCGGTCCATAGGTCGGCATCATCTCCGGAATCCGCTCAGACGGCTGGTCGAGCAGGTTCAACCCAAAGTCCATCCCAAGGGCGAGGTGCCCAGTAATCCACTTGGCACTGTTGCCACCGCCGCGAACATCATCGAACGAATCGTCGGGAAACCCTTCGATCATTTCCGCAGCCATCGATCGCATGGCATCAAACAGCTTGACCATCGTTTCCCATTGAGCCATCGGTCTTCCTCGTCGGGTTGTCAGGGGACGTCGTCTTTGCAGGTGCACGATAACGATAGGGCATCCGGCAAATGGCAAACCTCTGACGGATGCGCGCCCGCCTTGACGACGCAAAGCGAACAGATTGCAATGCACAATCGTTTGAGCCACGGCGCCCGTCGTTCTCACTGGTGAGCTTAAGGCCTGGTTAAGATTGACGACATAAGCAACCGGAGTCCAGAGATGCCTGATCGATTCATTTTCGCTGCATTGTGCCTTGCGATGGGGCTGCTACAGGCGCCGACCATCTTCGCCGATCGGCCCGTGCGTGTCGTCTTCGATACCGATATCTCCGGGGACGTGGACGATGTGCTGGCGTTGGCGATGCTCCACACGCTGGCCGACCGCAATGAATGCGTGATCGAAGCGGTAACGATCTCCAAGATCAACCCGCTTGCGGCACCGTTCGTCGATGCGGTGAACACGTTCTACGGGCGGCCAGACATCCCGATCGGCGTGACGCGTGATGCTCAGCGGCGAAGCAGCAAGTATCTCAAGCTGGTAAACGTCAAGGATGGCGATGCGTTTCGCTATCCACACGATGTCGAGACGGATCAAGACGTACCGACAGCGGTCGAACTCCTGCGAAAGACGCTCGCCAACGCCAATGATCGATCGATCACCCTCATCCAGGTTGGCCTCGCCGCCAACTTGGCGGACTTGGTCGATTCAAAACCAGACTCGATCAGCCCGCTGAGTGGCGCTGAACTCATACGAAGGAAAGTCCGCATGGTCTCTGTCATGGCCGGCGCGTTCCGACCGGTTCGCGGCAACCAGCACTTCCTGGAGGCAAACGTCAAGAACGGCGTCGGGTCGATGCAGCGATTCGCCGAACGATGGCCATCCGACATACCGGTCGTCTGGAGCGACTTTCTGATTGGGATCGCGGCAGCCTACCCGCGTGAGA
>JBCCUO010000253.1:0-6044 GCA_039196805.1 Planctomycetota bacterium
CTGAAGCGATCGGAGGTCAGCTGGCGAATCACCCATGCACCGATCTCGCTGATGCGAATTTTGTCCCTCATGAGTCTGGAACAGATCTTCCCAGCGGAGCAAGCTGAGATTCGCGCCACCGACTTGGTGCTGGTGGATGACCTGGAATCGACGCCCGGCAAAGTCGTCGATGTTACTGCGGCAAGCGAACTTGCCGATTCGACCGAGCAAGAGCAGTCGGGGGACGAGTTCACCTCATCCGAGGCTTCCGAAGAGCGAGACGAGTCTTACGAAGTCATGCCGTAGATGTCCCCTCAAACTTGACGACACACCAAGCCCCGCTGCGACCACGACGAAACACGCGACCACCCGACGAGACAATTGATGAGCAACGCGACCTTTGACATGGAAGAGATCGACTTTCAGGACGAAGCCGACTTGGAGTTGTTTGATCCCGAGGTGGCTGCCCGCGAGCTAGTGACCTACGCGGTAGGTGTTCAGGCCAGTGACGTTTTTCTGACCGATGAACCAACCAGCGTGGCGGTCAAGATTCGCCGCATGGGGCGGATCGAGCATGTTCAACGCCTCTCGCGTGAGGCGGGGCGTCGGCTGCAGAATCATTTTCGCGCCGTCAGCGGTGCTGACGTGACCGACCAGATCAAACCGGTCGAGGGGCGTGACGTGATTCAATTGGATGATGACCGGTTGATCGACATTCGGATCAGTGCGCTGCCAAGCGTGTTTGGTCAGGATCTTGCCCTGCGGCTGTTCGGGGGCGACGAGTCGATCATGCGGCTGGATCAGTTGGGCATGTTCGCCGGAGAACTGGCGATCATCCGCGATCTACTGTCCGCCAGCAGCGGCTTGATTTTGGTCGCCGGGCCCACGGGAAGTGGAAAGACCAACTCGCTCTACGCGTTTTTGAAACACCTGCGTCGAGATCATCGCAAGATCCACACGATCGAAGAACCGATTGAACACCTGATGCCAGGCATCGTGCAGTCGGCGGTGAACTTGCGTGCCGGCGTCGACTTTGCCGGCCTGTTGTCGGCGATCCTGCGACACGCTCCCGACGTGATCATGATCGGCGAGATTCGCGATGAGCGAACGGCCGAGATTGCGGTCCGGGCAGGCGGAAGCGGTCAGTTGGTCTTGGCCAGCGTCCACGCTCGAACGGCCGTGGGAGCGATCCAATCGATGCTTGCCTACAACGTGAATCCGAACTTCCTGGCTAGCAGCTTGGTTGGCATCGTGGCCCAGCGACTGGTTCGACGGATGTCCCCCGAGACGCGATTCGAAATTGGCATGTCTGATGTGCCTGAATACTTGAGCAGCATTCGTCACCGGATGCCGTCCGAAGCGCAGCCAGCGCTCTGGATGCCGCGTCCAACTGAGCAGTATCCTGACGGTTACGATCGCCTGACCTGCATTCCTGAAATCTTGAAGGTTGGCCCGAAAGTCCGTCAAGCGATCACCGATGGCCTGGACTCCGAAGCGATTGAAGCGGTGGCTTTGGCCGACGGGATGGTTCCGTTTCGCACCGCGGCTCAAATGCGACTCGCCACCGGAGTGACGACCGCCGAAGAACTGATCAGTCAACTTCCCGACCGGGACTAATTCTTCAGTCGCTTGGCGGCAGCCGGCGGGTCCTGCGCCTCGAAGAACCCGCAGGCTCGCGCACCGCGGCTGATGCCGGATGCCCACACTGGTGGGCTGCTTGGAGCCAGCCTGCCGGGTCTTGTGAAATGTCTGAACCTGAGCGCTGTCGCAGCGCAGAAACTGTTCAGCGGGTGATTCGATTCTCGGCGGTTGCGTTTAGTCCCGGCGTAGCAACATCAGATCGGCGGCCGACGTGACGTTCATTGCTGGCAGTGACTCAGCACGCTGTTGTTGCGAATGGCGGGCGCCTCGGTAGGTCATCGCGAGCGCGTCTGCGATTTCGTCTGGTTCAAGCCACATCTCTTGCCTCCAGTGCATTTGCTGAACTAAGTCGATCCCGGCGGCCGACATTTCTTCGACGATCAGTTCCCAGCGTCGTCGCCGGTGTCCAGCTTGCTGAACTTGCTGGCGAAGCTCGATCAGGTCATCTTCACCCGGTACCGCGATGATGCAGGTGGCTCCAGGGGCAAGGACCCTACGGATCTCGGCGATCGGGCGACGGCCAAACAGCGAAACGACCCGATCGACGCTTCCATCATCGGCTGGCAATTCGCGGTCAGCATTCGCCAGTACCCATGTGGCTGCGGGCCATCGTCGGGCGGCTAGTCGGATCGCACGTTTGGAAAGGTCGATTCCGCAGTAACCTTCCGCATCGGCAGAGAACAACTCGGGCGCGAACGTTCCCTCGCCGCATCCCAAATCCAAGGTTTGCGTCGGTCGCGTGGATTGCACGGGCGCAAGACAAAGCGACCAGGGACGAAGCGCGTCAACGAGGCTTGACGCATGACCACGCTGCAACCAGCGATGCCTTGCCAGCACCGCTTCGTCCGGGTCACCGGGTTGGCGCGAACGCCGGTCTTGCGGCTGGAGAAGATTCCAATAGCCCTGTTTGGCTCGATCGAAGTGGTGCCCCGCGGGGCATGCCAGGCCCGATTCAACCACTTGCAGCGATCGCCGACAGTTCCTGACGGTGCAGCGAAGCTGAAACATCAATTCCGTTCAAAGTCTTGGAGTCGTGTCGGCGAGGGTCGTTCTTCTAGGGGCCGACAGCTTCTTTGGCGATCGCAGCGTAGATCTCACGAGCCTGATCGTACGCCTTTTTGGCCGCGTCAATTTCTTCGGGGCGAATCTTCTCGCGTTTCTGTGCCCAGCAGACTCCGACCGCATCGCGGCACCACACGGCGCTCCTGCGGCTCGCTCGAATCGGTTGGTTATCGACGACGACGAAGATCGGATTGCTGTGCATCGATGGCAACACGCGGACCGCGACCCAACAGGAGGATGACAGGTCCAGTTCAAAATTCAAGTCGACCGGAGAGCCATCGGCAACGATCATCTGCTTTGCTACGGCCCGTCCATTGACCACTAATTCGACCGGCACCTTGCGCGATGACTCCTGCCTTGCACGTTCGAGGTGCCAATAAGGCTTCTCGTCCAGTCGACGGTTCGCGATCGCCTTGCCTTGATCCGATGGCTGGTCAGGCAGCATCGCGGCGACACGGCAACGCACGGTTCGCGCCCCCGGTTCAGCAAGCCGCAACTCGCTTGGCTTGTCAGTCCCCGGATCCGTCATGCCCAACGAAAAGTCATTGATCGCAAACTCAAGTAGATGGCACAAGCCATCACCGACATAGCTGCGACCCGCTTTCAATCCACTGACCCAACTGGCGTAGTCAAGCTGGTGGGCGCTGTCGATTTCAGGCACTTGAACATAACTACGTCCCAGGCCAACCCGTTCGCCGTAGATGCATGGAAAGTCAGTCTCGCCGCTGATCCGTGTTCGAAAGCCGCAGTTCAACACGTGGTACCAGATGTTGAGTTCCCAAATTGCGGGCGTGTCCACGGCACTGATGAAGTCACACACATCGTGGGCCGCCGTGACGACGTATTCGTTGGCTCCGATCCCGTCAAAGGGTGGCATTGCGTAGTCCGGTAGCCGATCCGCGGCGCGACCGCGACGATCAGCCGGACCTCCCCACTTCCTGGGAACCGCACCGCGGTCGCCGCCGGGTAAGTAGTCGGGCAACGCAAGACCCCACCCGCTGTGGCTATAACCGACCACGCCGCCCTGATCACGTCCCCATTTGAGAACCGGCAAGGTCCATGACGGCCACTCGTCGATGGACTCGGTGCCCGGATAGTCGTCCTCGGCCAACTGAAGCAAGCACAGATGGCCAGCGTGCGAGGAGGGAAACCCGCTGACTTCGACGTCATAACGCATCAAGTGCCCGGGCATCGACAGGCTGGAGACCTGACCGTCAAAGAACTGCTTCTGGTAATACCAGCAGGGTCCCCAGCTAAGCACGCAGCCGACGTTCAGATCCTCGCCAACCAGATGCCGCACCATGTCTTCGGGCTTCACGCCCTGACTGGGGTTTTCGTAGTGGGCACATCCAGCCGCGTGAACGTGATGATCGCCGGAGTACCAACCATGCTTGGCCATGTGAATCCAACGCTCTAGCCGTATCTCCAAGGTCGGGTCGGTATCGTCGGATACAACCAGCTTCGTCTGAGTCTCGCGGTACTCGGGACCACGGTAGGCGGTCACGTTGTATTCGCCCGGCGATAGCCGTATGAATTCACCGTCGGCACGATAGATCTGCTGGTGAAAGAAAAAGTCGGGAGCCAAACGGCGCGACGGATTGGGGTAGACGCGTCCTTGTTGGTCCTTGATCAAGAGGCTGCAGGTCGTTGGAGCGCCATCGAAGTCCCGGATGGAAAGTTTCACTTGTACCGAAGGGCGACAGTCAAACAGAATGGACAGTTCGTTGCGAAAACCAAGGTCTTGTGTTCCCTGCCCGACATCCATCGCCAGCGTGGCTTCGCGTTTTCCTGCGTCACGGCTGTAGAGTTGCAGCACCCGATACTCGACCCCAAGTCCGCTCAGCGTGCGGCGCATTGGCTGGGACTGGTACATCGCTAGGTCCAGCCATCGTCGCTGCGCATCGGCGGGCAAGATTGTCATCTCGGGTTTCGGGGACGCGTTGCTGCGACGCACCATCGGCCTTGCTTGTGGGCTGGTGCATGTCAGTGGTGCCGTGACGCCAGCTTCATTGACAACCTTGACCAGAAAGTTTGTCCAACCATGCTCATCCAGCACTGCCTCGGCCGGACCTGACGCCACTTTCACTCGGCTTTCCGGATTGATGTTGACCACCGCCAGGCAGTGCTTGTCCAGCGTCTGCTGAATCCCGCGGACGACCGCCCTGTCATCATCGCTTCGCCGGAGGTCCGACAGTGCGGCAAGATCGTCATCGGGAAGCGGACTGCCCGCCAACTGCATGGCTACGATCAAACGCTGGATGCCGGCTTCCAAGGGCTGTCGCTCCACGGTGCCGACCACGGGCACTTGCGGATCCTGGCCCTGCAGAGTTGCCGGCAGGCATGCCGAAGCGATCAACAAAGAAAGCCAAACTGGCAGGCCCAGTTCCCGAATCACCGGCTGACAATCAATCGCACGCATGTCTCGTCCTGCCTGAAAGGGGATGTCTCGTGTGACGTGCCCTCAACATACACCGCTGGCCGGTCCCAAATCATCTTGACCCGATGCGTCAGCTTCGAAATTGCGCTATCTGCCGATCGTATTCGATCGCCACCGCAAATTTCGCAAATGGATCACGGATCGGTACTCTCACCGGGCCTTTTGGGAGAGTCGGCCGGTGAAGCTGCGGAGAGGGGACTCCCCGGCCAAGGGCCCTGACGGGCAGCCATGGTCCGCGTCCCAACCTCCTGCAAGTCGGAGGGTGACTCAATGGGCACAACTTCAAACTGCTTCAGCGAGGGATCTCACCGCCGGTTCACCGGAGCGAGTCGGCCGACGATCATCAGCACGGTGGAGCACAATGGTGCCAAATGCTGTATTTTACTTGACAGTAAAGTAAACTAAAGCGTAGGAGTCAGGATTCGTTTTTCCCTTAATCCGGGATGGCGAAGCCTCGTTGTTGAATCCGTCCTCACTGGAGAGTTCGATGGGTGGTCGAGTTGTGTATTGGGGTGGGCGTACCCTGCTCTGGCTGGTAGGCATCGTGATGATGCTGTCGGGGGCTGCGAACGCCTTCGGGTTTGCTCCCGAACAGGTCGTCCAATCGCTTCAGGAGGTCGGCATTTTGCCGTGGCAGCGAATCATCGGCGTTGGTGCGTTGGCGACCGGTGCGCTGCTGATGTTTCGTCTGACCCTGCCGCTGGGCGTTTTGTCGGCCAGTTCGTTCTGGGGCGGAGCGATCTTGACGCACATGGCCAAGCAAGAAAGCTTCGTGCCGCCCGCCGTGCTGTTGGTCTTCACCTGGATCGGCGGCTTGTTGTTGCTGGTGTCCTTATTGCGTTCGTCCGCATCCGATCCAGCGTCATCGGCTCCAGCGGAGTCGGTGGAATGACTCGCGTCATGACGGATCGATCGTCGTCAAATC
>JBCCUO010000254.1:0-6018 GCA_039196805.1 Planctomycetota bacterium
TCACCAAGATCAAACAAATCGATCGCCTCTGTAACCTTTTCGATGTCGGCTTGCGTCGGTCTGCCCTGGTGATGGGGATAGCGGCCAAATCCGATCAACTCAGCCACGCTCAGGCGCGGGGCAATCTCTGCGGTTTGGGGCAGGATCGCCAGACGTTTGGCAAGCTTGTTTGAAGGGCATTCCCCGATGATCAGATCATCGACGCGGATGGCTCCGCTATGGTGTTTGATCAGGCGGGCGATCAACGACAACAACGTGCTTTTGCCCGCACCATTCGGGCCGATCAGGGCTGTGACCTGGCCTTTGGCGATCTCCAGATCAATCCCTTGAAGAACATCTGCGCCACCTGGATCTTCGATTGCTGCATGCCCAGCATTTTGTCGACCTCCTGATCCCCAGCACGCCGCCTGAGCGGCTCCTCCATCCACAGATTCCATGCGCTGACGATGTGTAGATCAGCTTGTTCCGATTTGGCGACCGAGAACGCTAGCTCCAGAATCTCGTGATTCAGCTTTTGGTGCGTCTCATCGTCCGCCTCCAGATCGATCGCGGCCAGGACACGGTCGAACGGGCCGTGAATCTCCGGCTTCAATACCCAGACGGGACACGGACACATGCGTAGCAGTGACCGCGTGACACTGCCGAACAGCCGCTCGGTGGGCGAGTCCTGTTCTGCAGTTTTGATGACCAGATCGATGTCCTGGTCAATGACGTATCGAATCACCTCCGTTGCCGGATCGCCCGTGGTCAGAACCAGCTCAGCGGCAACGTCCTGATCGGAGTACTCAGCCATCTGATCAAGCAACTTTCGCTCGTGGTCCTTGGCGACCAGTTCTTGGAGTTCATCAGGAGCAGCTATGTCGGTCATTAGGCCGACCGCTTTGGGCATCGGCTTGATCACGTCCATGATTGTCAGCGTCGCCCCGTTCGTCTTGGCAAGATGGTACGCGCGTCGAAGCGAAACCGAGTTGGAAGCGGCACCAGCGAAGCAGAGAATTCTCTTGAAGCGTTGCATCAGTGTTCCCTCATTCATCCCCCTGAAACGCGACCGATTCAGAGCGAATCGACTTGTCGCCGAATCAACCGATGCAAGTTGGGTGCCATGATTCCGTCCGGTTCGCTTTCCGCGAAAGCGATCGTCAATTGGGTCATGCCCCGTGCGAATCAGCACGTTCGAGCACGTATTGCGTGCACTTTCGGTAGCAAGTCGCGATCTTCGCCGCCGCCGGACATTCCGATTCTCTCTCGATGCAACGCTTCGTCGCAGCACGCCGACCAGCGGCATGCGGTTGGCTCGGCTGTTGCAGCATTCTGTCCGGTTGTGAGGAGCTTGCATTGACGAGCCCGAGCAGGACCATTTCGAATCCGGCCCATTCAGGAGACTGTTTGATGATGGTAATCCTGCCTGACGGACGTTCGCCGAAGCCTAAGTCACCGAGCCCCCAAACGGACGCCGCCGTACCGGCATGCGACGACGCGCTGGAGCACCGCTCGTTGGCTGACAACCAGCGAATCGCCGGCATGTTGATCGAAGTCGCAGGGCTGCTTAAGGATCAAGAGGCAAATGCGTTTCGGGTCCAGGCATATCAAAATGCTGCCCAGAAGCTGCAGCAGATGAATCGCTCCGTGCGCGACATCCATCAGCGAGATGGCATGGAGGGACTGATTGCGATTCCCACCATCGGTGTCTCGATCTCGCAGGTGATCGATCAGTATCTGCGATTCGGTCACATTCCGTTGCTCGATCGACTTCGCGGCGAAGCGATCGCGGAGCGTGCATTTGCGACGTTGCCGACGATCGGCTCCCAACTGGCCCACCGACTCTACGATCACCTGCACGTCGATTCGTTGTCAGAGCTGGACAGCGCCGCACATGACGGACGGCTCGCGGCTGTTCCCGGAATTGGCCCGAAGCGACTTCGTGCGATCCAGGCATCGCTCGACCAGCGCTTTCGCAGTCATCAACAAGCAGACGCTCGTCCTGATTCGGCGCCAGCGGCGGCCATCGAAGACGTTCGGCAGTCAACGCCGATCGATGAAATCCTGGAGGTGGACGCCGAGTATTTGCGGAAGGCGCGATCGGGAGAATTGCCCAGGATCGCTCCTCGCAAATTCAATCCCAACAATGAAGCGTGGCTGCCGATTCTGCACACCGATCGACAGCAGCGTCACTACACCGCGCTGTTTTCGAACACCGCTCGCGCACACCAACTGAATACCACTCGCGACTGGGTCGTGATCTACCGGGACGACGTTGACGACCACGGCCGCTGGACCGTGATCACGTCCCAGTACGGTCGACTGAAGGGATGCCGCATCGTCCGAGGACGTGAGTCGGAGTGTTTGGGTTACTACAGACGTCTTCAACACTCGAAGGGGGCGCAACGATGAAAGCAATGGTGCTGGAGCATACCGCTCCGATCGCCGAACAACCCAATCCACTTCGCATGACCGAAGTGCTCGACCCCGAGCCGGCAAGTCACGAACTGTTGATCGAAGTCACCGCTTGCGGCGTTTGCCACACCGAGCTGGACGAAATCGAAGGCCGGTTGGCGACCGCCAAAATGCCGATCATCCCGGGCCACGAAGTCGTCGGTCGCGTCGCCAAGCGTGGCGAATCCGTCGCCATGTACAGAGTGGGTGACCGCGTTGGCGTGGGCTGGATTCATCATTCGGACGGTCAGCCCGACGAAAACCTCTCGCCGGCCTTCTGTGCCACCGGCTGCGACGTCGATGGTGGATACGCCCAGTACATGACCGTACCGGCCCGCTACGCCGTGGCCATCCCCGAATCGCTTTCCGACACCGAGGCGGCCCCGTTGTTATGCGCAGGGGCGATCGGATACCGAGCCCTGGCGCTTTGCAACCTTTCCGATGGCCAACCGCTGGGGCTGATGGGATTTGGCGCTTCCGGACACCTGACGCTCCCCTTGGCCAAGCACCTTTACCCCGGAGCTCCAGTGTTTGTATTTGTTCGAGGCGAGTCCACGCAGGCGTTCGCGCGGCAACTTGGGGCCGACTGGTCGGGCCCCATTGACGCTACCGCGCCGCTGCCTTGCCATGCCATCATCGATACCACCCCCGCCTGGTGGCCCGTTGTGCAGTCGCTGAGACACCTGGCGCCCGGCGGTCGCTTGGTGATCAATGCGATTCGCAAAGAAGAGACGGACAAGAAGACGTTATTGGAATTGGACTACCATCGCGACCTGTGGATGGAACGCGAGGTCAAGTCGGTCGCTAACTTGACGCATCGTGACATCACCCAATTCATGCGTGTGGCCGGGACGATTCCCCTGCGTCCGACCGTGCGCGTCTTTCAGCTGCAAGATGCCAACGCGGCGCTTCGAGATCTCCGTCAAGGAAACATGCAGGGCGCTAATGTGCTGAGCGTCGCGTGAATCGCCACCCGACGCGCTTGGAAACGGGAGACTCGTTCTGCCACGCCCCCCACTGGTAATCGCCCCTCATGGGGATACTCCGTCGGCGCGTCCGTTTGTCGACTAGAGCGGTCGCCTCTTGGGACAACGTTGTTCGTTGGCCCCGCGGATTCGCAACTTGCACGGTGGACGCGCAACACCGCGTCACACGTGTGCCAACTGGTCCATCGAACACGTGTGACCGCGCAGTCTCTGGTCGCGATGCGGACACTACCACTGCTGGCACGGCGGTTGCTTCCCGCAGTCTGGAGCAAGAGAGACGCACGACCTGACCCATCGTGAAGGGACAATCAGTCAGATGAGCACCTCAACAGAGACGGCGACCGATTTGATTCGTTGGTTCGACCAGGTAGGCATGCAAGACGTTGCTATCGTCGGCGGCAAGAACGCCTCGCTGGGCGAAATGTATCGTCAACTCACTCCCAGGGGAGTCCGCGTTCCCAACGGGTTCGCAACCACAGCCGATGCCTATCGCCAATTCTTAGGTGAATCCGGGTTGGATGCCAAGATTGAGCAGATTCTCAGTGGCATGAACATCGCCGATGTCAGTAGCCTGCAACATCATGGAGCGATCATTCGCCACATGATTTTGGAAACGCCGCTGCCGGACGCCCTGTCCCATGCAATCGTCGACGCCTACCATCACCTCAGTCGTGCACAAGGCGATTTGGCGGACGTGGCGGTGCGCAGCAGTGCCACTGCCGAAGACCTGCCTGACGCCAGCTTTGCGGGCCAGCAAGAGACGTACTTGAACGTTCGTGGCCAAGCATCCCTGCTGGACGCGTGTCGGCGTTGTTTTGCGTCGCTGTTCACTGACCGAGCAATGTCGTACCGCGTTCACCACGGGTTTGATCACTTGCAAGTCGCGTTGTCGATCGGCGTCCAACAGATGGTACGATCCGACTTGGCGTCGTCAGGTGTCATGTTCTCGATCGATACCGAATCAGGCTTTCAAAACGCCGTGTTGATCAACGCCGCGTACGGTCTAGGCGAAAACGTCGTCCAGGGGACGGTCAACCCGGATGAATACTACGTTTTTAAGCCCACGCTAAAAGCGGGCTGCCGTCCCATCCTGAAGAAGTCGCTGGGGTCGAAAGCGATGCGGATGATCTACGATACCGGCGGCAGCAAGATGACCAAGAACGTCCCAGTGGCGGACGATCAGGCCAAACGGTTTGCCATCAGCGATGATGACATCCTTCAGCTGGCACGATGGGCCTGCGAAATCGAGGACCACTACAGTGCGCTTCGCGGAGCGTTCTGTCCGATGGACATGGAGTGGGCGAAGGATGGTCGCAACGGTGACTTGTACATCCTGCAAGCACGCCCGGAGACGGTTCAGTCCCGGCGGGAACGATCGCAACTGGAACGCTATCACTTGCGTGAACGTTCCTCTGTGATCCTGACCGGCCGGTCAGTCGGGGACAAGATCGCAACCGGCCCGGTCAGACTCGTTCGCGACATTCAGGGGCTGCCGGAGTTTCAGGTTGGCGAGATCCTGGTGACCGACAAGACCGATCCTGACTGGGAACCGGTGATGAAGCGGGCGGCGGGAATCGTCACCAACCGAGGAGGTCGAACCTGTCACGCGGCGATCGTCAGTCGCGAACTAGGGCTACCAGCGATCGTCGGCACCATGGATGCCACCGACGTGCTGCAGGACGGCCAGGTGATCACCATCAGCTGCGCAGAAGGTGACACAGGAATGGTGTTCGACGGTGAACTGCCATTCGATGTGGAAACCATCGAATTGGGCGACCTGAAGCGTCCTGATACCAAGATCATGATGAACGTCGCGTCACCCGACGAGTCGTTCGCGTTGTCCTTCCTACCCAACGATGGGGTCGGATTGGCCCGCGAAGAGTTCATCATCAACCACTATGTCAAAGTCCACCCCAACGCACTGCTTCGATTTGATCAACTGGATGACGCCACCCAAAGAGAAGTCAACGCAGTCACTGCTGGCTACCAGGACAAACCGCAGTACTTTGTCGATCGATTGGCGGAGGGAATCGCAATGATCGCGGCCGCGTTCCATCCCAAAGACGTGATCTTGCGATTCAGTGACTTCAAGACCAACGAGTACGCGAACTTAGTTGGTGGGCGGCCGTTCGAACCGGTCGAAGCGAACCCGATGATTGGTTATCGAGGAGCCTCGCGGTATTACCACGATGATTTCCGAGATGCTTTCGGCTTGGAGTGCCAGGCCGTGCAAAAAGTTCGCGGCGAGATGGGCCTGGACAACCTGAAGGTCATGATCCCCTTCTGTCGCACGGTGGAAGAAGGCAGGAGAGTGCAAGCCGAAATGGCGAAGTACGGCCTGAAGCGAGGAGAGGAGGGACTGGAGGTGTACGTGATGTGCGAACTGCCCAGTAACGTCCTGCTGGCCGATCAGTTCGCCGAAATCTTTGACGGGTTTTCGATCGGATCAAACGACCTGACTCAGCTGATTCTGGGAGTCGACAGAGATTCGGAGATTGTCGCACACGTATTTGACGAGCGAAACAAAGCGGTTCGCAGAGCGATTGCCTCGGTGATCCGGACAGCCAAAGGCAAGGGGGTCAAGATCGGAATCTGTGGA
>JBCCUO010000255.1:0-5994 GCA_039196805.1 Planctomycetota bacterium
CGCCTGAACCACCGTTTGCGTGGCTCTCTCTGTTCCACCCTCCGGCCAGCCTGTTCAGTCTTTCTGCACGCGGTCCAGGAGGGTCGATTGGCCAGTGACGGCCGATGCACCACACTATTGGCGGTCCTTTCTTAACCTTCCGCCATGGCTTGACCTGTATTGATGCCTCGCTCTTCCAAGTCCAGCGGGCAACGTGGGTCCAAGACCAGAGGTTTGCGGCCGTGGAGCAAGAAACGCGGCGAGCGGCTGCTGGGGCATGCGCTCGGTGGCCTGGTGGGCGAGGCGGTGTTTTATCTGTGCCTGTTTTTGGCTGGCGTATTTGTGCTTTCGCTGGTGCTGATTTCCCGGCTGGCGCCCGAGGCGGCAGCCGACGTATCGGCAGAATCGGTGGGCGGTGGACTGAGTGCCTGGGTGTTCGGGACGCTGGGTGTCGCGTCGATTAGCATCGGCACCGGCGGGTTGCTTTATCGGTTATCGCGACTGGGCACCAGTACCGAGTGGCGTTCGGCGATGGTCAATCGAGCGGGCACGCTGGAAATTATCGGTCCCAGCTCGGACGACGTTCCCAAACTGCCAAGTGTCCCCCAGAGCACCGAATTAAGCGATAGTCCTGGTGAACGGCTGACTTACCGGCTGCCAGCGAAGAAGGATCGCGGCGTGGGGCTGCTGGGGGCGGCCACGTTGGCGATGATCTGGAATGCGGTCTGGTTTGTCTTGCTGGCCGTGTCAATCTCGGGGTTTTGGTATGGAGCACCACGGTGGGTCCTGACCGGGTTGCTGTTACCGTTTGCTGCGATCGGAATCTGGGTCTTTCGTTACTTATTGGCCCAATTGCGTCAATCGGCTGGTGTGGGGCCCACAATCGTCGAAATCGACGAACACCCCCTGGTGCCCGGTCAGACGTATCGAATCTACGTGGCGCAGACAGGGCGACTGACTCTCAAGCGGCTGAATGTCCACCTGCTGTGTGAAGAAGAGAGCTTTTATCGCCAAGGGACAGATGTTCGTGTCGAAAAACATGTCGCCTTTCGCGAGTTATTGTTTGCCGAGAAGAATGTTCGCGTTGACCGCAGGCACCCTTGGGAGCAACAATTGTCGGTCGCTCTGCCCCAGACCGCGATGCATTCGTTTGCGGGCATGCACAATGCGGTGCGCTGGAGCATCGTCATCTCCGGAGAGGCACGTCCTTGGCCATCGTTCTGCCGAAGTTTTCCCGTCATCGTGCACCCGCAGGCATTGCCGCTGAGGCGAAGCCCGCGGTGAACGTGTCGCTTTGTCGCGATGATGGTCGCTATCCGGCCGGCGGCCAATTGACCGCGACCTGGCGGATTCGGCGTGTGTCGATCGATCAGCTGCAGGGTGTCGAGATCTCGGTGCTTTGGCACACCGAGGGAAAGGGCGACGAGGATCTTCACGTCCACCATTTCCATTCGCTAAGCGGCACTCAGCTTCGGCGTTTGGGGCTCGCCGATCAGCAGCGGATCGATTGTTCGCTGCCGGCGACACCGCTCAGCTATCACGGCCGCCTGGTCTCGATCCGCTGGTGCATTCGATTGCGACTGTTTCTGGCCGATGGCCGCGAAATCGTGACAGAGCAACCGTTCTATTTGGTTGCTCATTCGGGTGACTGACGTTGCGCTCGAATCCCTTTGCGACTCGGTTCGTGAGGCCAGGTGAAATTCGCTTCCGGTTCGATTCGGCTAATCACCAACTCAGCGATCCGAGAGGCGAGGGTTCGGCATCGGCCGAGCCAGGAATTTCGAGCCGTTCGCTTGTCCAGAAGTTACGAGAGGTTCGCCGCGGATTGGTGATGGGGCCGCATGGATCAGGCAAGTCAACGCTGTTGGCTTCGATCGACGCGGAGCTGCGTGACAAGTTTTCGCTGGTCATTGCCGTGCGGCCGAACCAGATCGATGAACCGAGTCGTCCAGTCGTTGACCGTCGATGTTTGGTTCTGCCGGGCGACCTTTGTCGACACCGCTGGCGTGAAGTGAGCCGGTGGATCTCAAGGGTGCCTCGCGATGCGGATCGCGGCTCCGTTTGTCTGGTCGTCGACGGGATCGAGCAGCTTGGGCCACTGCAACGCTGGTGGATTCGCCGGAGAATCGTCCGCGCCGAGCAGTGCTTGTTGGCGACAGCGCATCGTCCGATGGCCGGCTTGGTCATCCTGCTGAGCACTCAACCATGTGGTCGACGCCTGAGGCAGTTAACAGACTGGCTGCTCCGAGACGTCGATGAAGTGGTGCGGCAAACGGTGTGGCGACACCTGAAAGGAGCTGACCTGGATCGCGTTCAGGACGTGAGAGAGTTTTGGTTTGAACTCTACGACGTCGTGCAATCGATCGATGGGCGGACGGCAATTGACAGCGTGCCAACCGACATACCAGGTTCGGCGTCGACTGGCGAGTTATCCTAGCACTCCTAGACCTGGCGGCGTTTTCGGCCGCGGCCCTTCAATCGTTGAGCTTCGTTCATGGCTGTTCGTTTAAACGTCTTGATGGTTCAGGATGCCCCGTCCGGTGCCGATTCCGCGCTGGGGGAACAAGTGGTGGGCGAGATGATCGGTCGGCCCGGAATCGACATGATGCTGGTGGGGCAACTGCAGCGGATCAGCGAAGACTCGACGGACCATTTGACGATCAGCGGGCTTTCCGGTGACCTGGCGGTGTTGGAATGGGGGCCGGTCGACCAGTCGGTCACGGCACTGGCTCAACTCGGGTGCGTTGGGACGCGGGTGCCGCACCCCGATGATCCCGAGGTGGCTTCGCCGAGTGGTCCGGTAAGGCGAATCTATGGATTTGATCTTCGTATCGCTCAGTCGGCGGACCACGTTTGCAAGGCGCTGCAGGGGCTGCTGGCGGCACGTCAGGTGAAGACGGTTCAGCTAGGCGTTGTTGGCACGCCTGTCGTGCCCGCTGGTTCGGCAGATGTTCCGCCGCAGCGGAGTCAGCCGCCGGTTGGCGTCGCTTCGGTCGACCCCACCAAGGCGGTTCCAAACGGTCCCGTCGGCGATCACTCCGATTTGGCTTCCGAGACATCCAGCGTGGCTGATCCAATCAAATCAGAGCATTCTCTAAGCGAAGGCCGGGATGACGCGATGCCGGACTTCCCAGGACTAGATCGCCTGGTCGATGAACTAGATGGACTGGATCTCTGAGTTCACGTGCCGTGGGTGAATTGCCAGTCGATACGCCCGCTGTTAGTCTGTTTGCCGCGGCAGGGTCGTTGTTTGAAAGACTCCCAGCCGATGTTCAGCTGACTTCCTTGTTTGATTTGGTCCGGACGAAAAAAAGACTGCCATGCCAGCGACAACTTCCCAAGTGAGCGACGAAGTGTTGATCGTCGGGTTTTCGGATAGCAAAATCCTGGACAGTCAGCGGATCGAGCAGGTGGGCAACGAGCTTCAGCAGTCCGTAGATCAGGCTGCTCACAAAAAGCTGTTGTTGAATTTTCGCGGCGTGTCGTTCATGTCTTCGGCGATGATCACGAAACTGGTCACGCTCAATAAGACGTGCAAAGCCCAGGGTGTGAGTCTGAAGTTTTGCGAGGTGTCACCGAATGTGATGGAGGTCTTCAAGATCACCAAGCTGACCAAGATCTTTGACATCCAGGACTCGGAAGAGAAGGCGATCGCCAGTTTCAGCAAGAAGGGCTGGTTTGGTTGAGCGACCCGCAAACCGAAGCGGTGGAAATGGTCGAAGCGGATCGCCGTCAGCTGGCCAATGAAATTCATGATTCGCTGATGCCGCTCCTGTTTGCGGCGCGAGCGGGCATTAGCACGGCGATCCAGGAGTCGCAGGCGACCCAGGCACTTACGCAGGCGGAGTCTTGGTTGGAAGAGGCCAGCCAGGTGGCTCGCCGGATTCTGATCCAGCAGTATCCGCCGGCACTCGAAGGAACGACTTGGTACCGCGCAGCGGGTGACACCTGTGAACAGTTGTGCGAAGGCGTGAAAGTAGACTGGCAAGTGACCCAAGACTTGGATCGCCTGCCAAACCATCTGGCCGGCACGCTGTATCGGATCGTGATTGAGGCGATTCGCAATGTTCAGCGACATGCGAAGACGGATGCTGCTGTCGTCACAGGGCGTCGCCAGGGCGCCGAGTTGCAGGTCGACGTGGTCGACCGCGGGATCGGTTTCGATCCCGCCAGCGTACCGGATACCCGCTTTGGTTTGCGGTCGATGCGATCGCGTGCCAAATTGGTGGGCGGTAGAGTAGCCGTGCAAAGTCAGCCGGGCGGGCCCACGTCGGTCGCGATTCGCCTGCCGTTGGGCAGCGTTTAGGCTGCCTTGGCGCCGGCTGCGTCCATGTCTTTCAGCGATTTGCCCAGCCGTTTCCGGTTGGTCGTCTTGCGTCCCCCGGCAGGTTTCTTGGCCGGTTCGCTGCCTTGCAAAAAAGCCGCCACGTTGGGGTTCATCTCTCCGGTGTCTTCAGGAGTACCAATTTGCTCGATTGCGTCACTGACACCCATCAAGACCGATTGGCGGACGCCGTCACGAATCCATTCAAAGAAGTTCACGTTCATCAGTATTTGTATCCCGTGGGCATCGCCCAGATTGGAATGGGTCATGGAATCTATGCCGCCGTGGAATACAAAATCGACCTCACTAGCGTCCAGCGAGATCGCCGTGAATCCGCGGCGGATCGATCCAGTGAAACTCACCCTCCACCTGGATCTCAGTCCCATCCTGGCGAGACGCTGGGCGAACCAGCAGAACCGGCACGGTCGACTGGTCCTGCGGCGATTGCGCGTCGCAGTGTTCGCTTGACGGGTGTCGTGGAACACGAAGCTCACTGAGTGTTTCACGGACTTCAAGTGCGGGTTGAGATCCCAGGACAAACAGTCCGGTCGCGATGGCATCTGCATCCGCGGCCCGATCAGTGATCACGGTCAACGACAGAAGGTCTCCGGCGGGATGGCCAGTGCGAGGATCGATCACGTGGCCGAAACGGCGTCCGCGATGGTGAAAGAACTGCTTACCTGATCCGCTGGTCGCTAGCGCTCCATCCTTGAGCCACAGACCGGCCAAGCGAATGGAAGGTTTGGTCGGGTGGGACACTCCGACCGCCCAGCCAGTGGGTTTCTGAGGGTCTTGATCGCCTCGTGCCAGAACGCTGCTTTGACCGCCATGAATCAGGAAGTCAGTCACGCCATTTCCGAGCAGCCGATCGGCCAAGCGATCCAACGCATCGCCTTTGCCGATGGCGCCAAGGTTCAAACGCATTCCGGGTCGAGTCAGGAAGGCTGTCCGATTGGTTTCATCCAGAGTCAGATAGTGGATCCCGACTTTTTGACGGGCCTGACCGATCTCATTCGGTGTCGGCTTTCGACCGCCCTGCCCCGCGAATCCCCAGGCGTCAATGAGGGGCCCCGCAGTCACGTCAAATGCTCCGCCGGTCATTTTGGAAAGTTTGATCGCTCGCTGAAGGATGGCGAATGTCTCCGAGCTGACGGCAAGGGGCTGTTGGCCGGCAGCCCGGTTCAGTCGACGGATTTCGCTATTGTCTCGAAAGACCGTCCATCTGGCTTCGATGCCGTCAAGTGACTCCAGCGCATCCAGGACAACGTCCACCTTGTCCGCGCAGCTGGGCGCCAGCATGACGACAAACTGGGTCGCCATGGCTCGATGCGTGACCTGCGTGATCAGTCCGTTCCGTGCGATCGATGGCGAAGAAATCGGTGGGCCCTGGTGGTGGGAGGATGGACGTGCGGCGAACCCGACCGATGCGATCTGCGTCGCCAAAGTGTGAAACAGAACGGGTTGCGTTTTTTTCCAGGTTGACTCACAATCCTGAGCCCGATGGACGAAAAGCCCCCGGTGGACATAGTGACTTGGGCCGGCACTCACGGCACCCCTCATTATCGTCTTTCCGGCGCAGACCATTCCAGCGACACCAGGTGGAAAGCTGCGGTGGGAATGCTTCGTCCGACAAGGAGCGGTGGCTGAGTGGTCGAAAGCGCCGGTTTGCTAAATCGGTGAAGGGGTCAAAC
>JBCCUO010000256.1:0-5992 GCA_039196805.1 Planctomycetota bacterium
AAAGCAGGCACATTGCGACAGGCACCCCGGCTATTTGCCGTCGCAACGATCGCTGACCCGGATGACGTACCACGCTGCGACGCGCTGCTGCATGCGGCCGCCGGACGGCGATCCGCCCTGTTTTGGGAAGTCTCTACCGGCAACTTTGCCGATCGCATCCCTCTGATCGGCGAATTGGCTTCCTGGTATCCCAATCTGCTGCAAATTGCCGCACTGGACTTTGATTGCCATCAAGCCGCGATGTTGCTTTCCGAACATGGCACTGCAGCCTGCGTGAATCACCCCCATCAGCTGATGCGGCTGCGTCGCCTGGTCCAAGGCTACTTCGTGCCGGGTTCCACTTTGTTAGGCTTCGCTAGAATTTGGATGTCGGAGTCCACGCTGTGACCGACGTCCACCTTTCCTGCGACCCTCACTTCGTTGCGATCCATCATGCCCGAGCTATCTGTCGAGTCGATCACTCAGTTGGTCAGTCAACATCCCGATCCAGAAACGGGACGACCCATTGGATCGATGGGGCAAGTCCGCGACGTCCGTGTCGATGAGGCTTCGGTACATCTTCAACTCGGCATCACCAGTCACAGTTGGCCGATCGTCGAAGACGTCACCGATGCGCTGGAGTCCAAGATCATCGCGGCGTTTCCCGGAACGGAAGTCGGGATCGAAACGCTTGAACACGCACGTCCACCAGCGCGGTCCGGCCAATACGGCATGCGGATCAAGAGCGTGATTGCGGTTGGCAGCGGCAAGGGTGGCGTGGGCAAGAGCACGGTCGCAGCATCGATAGCGCTCACACTGAGCCGACTGGGTTCGAAGGTCGGCTTGATGGACGCTGATGTCTATGGCCCCAGTGTGCCGCAGTTGCTGGGACTGTCCGGTCGCCCAGCCATCTCGGAGCAGCAAAAGATCGAACCGATGCGTTTGCCGGTCAACAACATGCCGGTGATGTCGATGGGATTCTTAGTGGACCCGGACCAGCCGGTGATTTGGCGTGGTCCGATGCTGCACCGCAGCGTGGAGCAGTTCTTCAAAGACACCGACTGGGGAGAACTGGACTACTTGATCATCGACATGCCACCAGGAACCGGGGACGTCGCGCTCACTCTGTCTCAGTTGGTTCCGATTGCAGGTGCTGTCGTCGTTTGCACGCCGCAAGAAGTTGCTCTCCTGGACGCGGTCAAAGCGATCGCCATGTTCCGCAAGGTCAGCATCCCGATCGCGGGCATGGTGGAGAACATGAGCGGGTTCCTGTGCCCCGACAACGGCAAGACCTACGACATCTTCGGTCGCGGTGGGGCCCGTCAGCGTGCCGAGGAGACCGGCATCCCCTTCCTAGGTGAACTTCCCATTGACATTACCCTTCGTGAAGCGGGCGACGAAGGACGCTTGGCCGACGCTATCCAGCAGAGTGAGATGTCACGCGCCCCGATCGAGAGCGTTTGCAGGGCACTGGTGCGGAATTTGGCGGCCAACGCAGCGGCCAATCCCCCCACCGCCAGCTTGCCGGTGCTGTAGCAAGGTCCCGATCGGACAGACCATCCCAACCTGAAGCGTGAGCGAGGGATCTCACCTGACGCTGAGTGCACAAAAAAACCACGCCAGAGGAGACCTTGGCGTGGTTTCAATTGGATTCGTGCCGAAAAGTCGCTTAGCGACGCTTCTTGGCGGCTTTCTTTTTGGCGGCCTTTTTCTTGCCAGCCTTCTTCTTGGCAGCTTTCTTTTTAGCGCCTTTTTTCTTGGCCGCTTTCTTCTTCTTAGCGGTCTTCTTGGCTGCTTTCTTCTTTGCTGCCTTCTTGGTTACTCTCTTCTTCGCTGCCTTCTTCTTTGCAGCACGTTTCTTCGTTGCTTTCTTCTTGGCCACGTTCTTCCTCCGCGAGAAAGGTAACGTTGACAAGTCATTGTGACTCTCGAAACAACAAGTTCACGAAAGTCACCGGCCACGGCTTGCCAACTGTTATGGAGGCTGAGCATCCAGGCAACAACGATCCACGTTGACCTTGCCTAGCTTCTCAACCGTACATCAATGCGCGTAACTTTACGCGGTTCGGCAGATTCCGCAACATCTTTTCAGTAAAAAAGTGCTTGCAAGCAAAAGTTTTTTTGCTAACGAGCATCGCTCGTTCGTTCACATGCATGTCACTCCGATGTTCGTAGCTGCACCAGTAACGCTTGTTCGACTTCATGATGCACGTTCATCGCTTGTATCAACAACAAGCAAACACCAAACCAAGCAACGTCATCGCACTCGCTTTTGACTTGTTGACCAATGCATCAACGATCGACACGCTACGCTACTTGAAGGTCGGAAGCCTGGCGGCATCCGCGACGATCAACTGGCTGCGGTCTTTGTTGATTGATCGTTCCTCGCTTACCAACGACCCAGTCCTTGGATCATCTGGTAGTTGCTGATCGCAAACGAAACGCAAAGGATGCCCAAGAAGAGCGAACCCGACGTGAAGCCGTACCACGCGCCCAGTCCTGCGGTGATCAAGCTGATCCAGTAAGCGGTGTGCTCGCGACCACCGGTCATGCGGACCACGGACTGCATGATTCGCCCGCCGTCCAACGGGATCACCGGGGCCAAGTTCAACACGGCCCAAAACACGCTGGGCAACGTGTAAAACGTCATCAACGCGAACAATCCACCGTTGTTGATCGCTTCTCCATCCGCAAAACCGGGCAACCGATCCAAGAACGGAACGAACGAAATCCCGTCACCGTACGCGCCATCCAGGCGAAAGCCCAACAACTTGAATCCGACCAGAACCAATGCCGCGGAAGCCAGTTGAGCGGCCGGGCCGGCGGCCGAAATGATCAGCTGTTGTGCTGAAGGGTTCGGTGCCCGCGTACCGACCGGCCGAAAGCGGGCCGAACCGCCGCCGCTTGGAATCGCCAACCCGCCGAAATGGTACAGCACAACCGCAGAACGCATCCCGAAGTAGCGATGCGCAAACGCGTGTCCCAGTTCGTGAATGATGATCGACACCAGCATGCAGATCGCCCACAAAATCAGCAGCGGTAACCGTCCCGGCGAATCGTCAGCCCGCGACAGGTAGTAGTCCATCCCATCGACCAAACCCCAGCCGAAGACCAACGTGCCCAGCCAGAACGTCCAGGCAACACGGATCGGAAAGTCAAACAGCTGGAACCTCAGGTCGTACTGTGACTCGGGTGGCTCTTGCAGCAACATCTCAGGGTACTTTCGGCAAAGTTCTGGGCTCGAGTATTGCCCGAAGCATACCTTCAACGCGGCAGCAAGGCGCTAGCCCCGCGTGCCGCAAATCAGCCGCGTAGCGCAAGCCAGCGCAAGCCTGTCGGGTCTTCCGGAAACACACGGAAACCCGCGTGCTCGCGCACCGCGGCTCATGGACTCGTGTTGACTACTCAGAAACCAGGTCCCACTGAGAAAGATCGATCGTTTCCACGTTGCCCGATGCGGGAATGCTCAGCAGCGTTCTCGCAATTCGAGCCACGATGCGGCGCTCGATGACGCGTTGCAGTGGACGGGCACCCAAGGCCGGATCAAATCCGATTCGCGTCAACTGATCGACCACCGATTGATCCCAATGCAGTCGCACACGGCGCTGCCGCAAGGCTTCCCGCTCGGCAAGGTCGCTGAGCTCCTTTTCGACGATCTGCCGGATCACGGCGCGATCCAGCGGTTCAAAGACAACGATGTCGTCCAAACGATTGAGAAACTCAGGCCGAAACGATTTCTGGATCGCCTGATGGATCCGGCGATCATTTCCTTCGACAAAGCCAACCGACGCGTGACTCTGGGCACCAACATTGCTTGTCATCACGATGATCGATCCGCACAACGTGGTCGTGCGTCCAAATCGGTCAGTCAATCTGCCCTCGTCCAGTGCCGCCAACAACGCGTCCTGGACCTCAGGTGACGCTTTCTCGAACTCATCCAGCAACAATACCGACATCGGATGCTGTCGGAGCACTCCGATCCAGCCGGCAACTTCGCCGTCGGGCGACATCGTGAATCGATCAACGGCGTCCCAACCCGAATACTCGCTCATGTCCAGACGGATCAACCGCTTGCCGGCCGTGGATGACCACGCGGACTCCGATGGTGATTCGATTCGGCCGCCGAATAAGTAGTCACTTAGCGATCGGGCCAGTTGTGTTTTGCCAACACCTGTGGGACCACAGAACAGAAGTGTCGCAACGGGGCGTGCTGGATCGCAAAGCCCCGCCTTGAGGCGCAGCACAACGTCGGTCGCGGCTTTGACCGCGTCTGCCTGTCCCCTGACCAATGCACCGAGCGACGCGTATACCTGATCGCCGGTTAACGTCGCTTCGTCATCCAGCAAGACGTCTGGAAGCCCCGTCAATTCAGAGAACTTGGCCGTCACACGGTTGGCATCAATGACGCGACCGTGTACGCCGGACTGGGTGGCTGGCCAGCCATTGCCATCCGCAACACCATTGGACATCGATGTTGTTTCGCCGCGTCTTGCGGACTGGATCAAGTCCTTGATCAACGCCACCGCACCGCGTGGTGGCGGTTGATACGGCATGAATCGCGCAAAGAGTCTTGCCGCCGTCGTCGCCGCGGTATCCGCCACCTCGATCCGATCGTTTCGAGCAGCGGTCGTCAGCATCTTGTCCAACAACTCGATCGTTTGGTCAACCGATAGCGTCTCAACTTGAATCAAACGAAAACACTCGGCCCATCCCGGCAGCAATCGGCGTGTCGCATCCAGCGATTCCGGAGTCGCCTCGACGATCAAACGAACTTCTCCACGACGCACGTAAGGCATCAGAAAGGACGCGAGGCTGTCCGCCGGCCCGCTACCACCCAATCGGACCAAGTCGACCAGCGACGTGATCAACAGCACTCCGTCGATCGAATCCAATTCGCTGATCACCTGCTCCAGTCGTTCTTCCCATTGCCCCAGGTACTGCATCCCAGCGATCAAGTTTTCCGCGGATGATTCCCAGATCATCGGTGGCGGCGGAGGTTGGCCAGCCTGCTTGGCTTCCGCACGTGCCGCGTCCTGATGCATCTTGGCAACCAGCCGTGCCAACGAAGTCTTGCCGCCGCCCGCGTCACCCACCAAAGCGATGCTCGATTCCTTGATCGCGCCCAAGACGGTACTCGCAAGCATCTCGCGAAAGAGCGTTGGATGACCGGCGCGGCGTTGGCGTTGCAGTTTGACCAGCGGATCTGCAACGCCAGCCAAGGTGGGACAGTCCGGTTGATCCACCTCGCCCAGACGTTCTCGAGTCCTCACACGCACCAACCGCACCTCCGAGTGTTCGGGAGGTGATTGGTGTACCAGGTCCAACGAAGAAGACTGAGCCACCGCTCCCCTTACCGATTCTTCGATCAACTGCTGAAGCTCGCGCAGCGCGGGGCAAAAGAACACCAACTCGTGGTCCACCAGAAAACACTCCACGCTGCCATCGCCGTAGTGACCCAACACGTATCGAACCGGCAGCTGCATTTCACGGCTAGCGGGAAACCGACGTTTTCCATCGCGATAGAACAGCCGCACTCGGACCGTGGTGTGTTTCAATTCGTAGCGGTCGATCTGCGGCCAATACTGGTCGGGATTCCGCCTCGCTTGATTTCTCAAGTACTGCTTCACACTGTCCATCGCGGTCGCAATCGACGACGCTGCCGCATCGGCGGCGGGGCCATCCACAACGCGAGCAGTGAAGACTTCCTCTCCATAACAGGAAACCAACACGGGGATTTGGTAAGCCGTCACTGGGGATACTCCAGCGTGGCCGGTTCCGGAACGTGGGACAAATCCACTTGGACGGCCGCCCGAGACTGATGCAGGAATCGATCCACATTTGCCGCCCCCAACGTTCCCGGCACGACCACGCGCGTCCGCAAGTCAACCATCGTGCCATCGGACGAGACAACGCGGCGTACCGGTAGGATGGTCCGATTGACCAAAGACTCGGTCCATTGAGCAATCTGTCGTCGCAAGTCGTACGAGCCATCCGGTGAAGCCGGCTGACTGCC
>JBCCUO010000257.1:0-5990 GCA_039196805.1 Planctomycetota bacterium
CCGAAGGGTGCTTCACATTTTTCGGGGCTGACCCCTTTTCGGAAGTCGGTCACCGCCCGCCGACTCCCCATATCAAATCGCCCCCTGCAGCACGATACTGGTTTGTCTTCGATCCACGACCAATGCTGAGGAATGGGATTGCGTATCACTGAGGAGCTTCATCGCGAATTGCAATCGCGCTGGGAAGCCGGCGTTCCGAGTCTGGGCGAACGACAGCGCTTGCGGAAGACACATTCAGCCCAGGAAGTCGACCTGCTTTGCGAATCCCTGCAAGGTGCCAAGAAGTCAACCAACAAATTCGGCCCAGGCGTCTGGTGGTCCACCGTGCGAGGATGCATGCAAGCGACGCACCGGCAAGTCGCTGACTTGAAAGCAGGTTGGTTGGGCGACCGGTTGGTCTACGACCTCTGCTGCGGGATCGGAGGCGACTCGATCAGTTTGGCGCGTCGCGGCCCCCTGGTCTCGGTCGATTACGATCCTGTGATCCAAGCAATCGCCGAGCGTAACGTGAACTCGTCCGGCGGGTTGACTCAGGGTCTTTGCCGGGACGTGACGCAGCTGTCTTTCGACTGCGAAAGCGGTCTGCACATCGATCCCGACCGACGCCCTGACAACCGCAGGACCAGTCACGTCGAGGGTTTCCAGCCCAACTGGGCGGACGTCTTGAAGATGATTCAGTCGGTCGAGGCGGCTGTAGTGAAAGTCGCCCCGGCATCCTGCATGGCTGAAGCTGCCAACGACCTTGAGTGTCGCCGTCTGTGGATTTCTTTGACCAGAACAGTTCGCGAACAGTGTTTGTTGACGGGCGACGCGATCGACCAGGCCGGAATGCGAGCGTACAAGCATGCAGCCGTGATTCTGCGTAACGATCAGCCAGCCGTCTGGTTCAGAGGAGAAAACGAATCGAAAGACAATCCGATTCGCAGCCGTGAAACTCCTGGCGATGTGATGTTCGATCCTGACGCGGCGATCCGCGCCGCCGGACTGACCGAGACGCTCGCCCAACGGTTCGATCTTCATTTGCTCGGCAGCGCTTCCGGATTCTTGACCGGCGATGGAAATCAGTCGCTATTGGAAACCCTTAGACCACTGGGCGTCGTCGCCAACGTCGTCTGGTCGGGGTCGTTTGATGATCGTAGAATCCGTCGCGAGTTACGATCTTTGGGGGCGCACGCGCGGGCTGTCAAAATCCGAAGCGTTGACGCGGACCCGGCGGTCCTATGCAAACGATATCGACCGTGTGGCGAACGTCCTCTCACCCTCTGGCTGGGGCGGACACACCGAATGTCGTACGCAGTCCTGACGGATTGAGTCGCGTTTCTGTCGACCGATCACTTTGCGGCGCCAACCCTCGCTCAGCCTGGCCCAAAGAGTGGACCGGCTATTTTGGAGTGCCCGAACGACCTTTGAACGCCTCACCGGCCGCCGCGATGAATTGATGGATCCGCTGTGTGGACTTCACGCCACGTGGTTGCTCACTTCCACTGGCGACATCAACGCTGGTGGCATGGCTGCGTTGAATGGCTTCGGCAACGTTATCCGGGTCCAGTCCGCCGGCAAGCGTCCAATGACGACGTTCAAACCGGGATGCCCATGACGCGATCGAATCCCAATCCAGCACCTTGCCACTGCCTCCGTGCATCGATCCGGCATCGGCATCCAGCAACAACCATGCTTGCAAGTCGGTCCAAGGAGAAACGAGACGTTCGATCGTTTTCGGATCGATCGGCCCGACGGGCAGCTTGACGGCGCGAATCAGATCGACGTGTTCGTTTCGGAGCGCTTCGCCGACGTCGACCGGTTCGTCGCCGTGAAGCTGAACGGCATCCAGTTCGACAATGCCCAAGACGTCTCGAATCTGCTGAACGCTGTGATTGGCAAAGACGCCGATTCGCTTGAGTTGCCGAGTTGCCGCTTGGCGACTGAGTCTGCACGCGGTTGAAGGATCCACGTAGCGAATACTGGGAGGGAAGAAGTTCAATCCGATGGCATCGCCACCCGAGTGGGCGACGGCATCCACATCGGCCGGAACCTTGACACCGCATATCTTGATGTGAAACACAATCGCTCGCGTTGCTTCAGTGATAGGAACGCGTCAAAGTCGAAAAAATCCGCAAACCTTGACCTCCGGGCTCATCTCTTGGCGATCACCCGGTCGACCCTTCCGTAGGAAGTCTGATTTCACCACTCGTGCCATCGGTGCCCGCGTCCGACGCACGCGACGGAGTCAAGATGTTGCATCTTTGGGCGATCCGCGATCATCTGCTGGCCGGTTTGGCGGTGTGCTTGATCACCCTGCACTTTTCCCAAGACAATAGCGTTTGTCGCGTCGTGAGGGTGCGAAGTCAATCGGGTGAACTACGACAATATCAGGTCGCTGAGGATTCACAGCGACTCAAACAGTTGCAGCGCGCGATTGAGAACCACCACCGACCGAAGGTTTCGCGGCAACAACTGGTTGCAAAGTGGCGTTTAGAAACCGCACAGCACTATGCCAGCCTGAGCCCGATCGATCAGCCCGATCCAAAGGCGTTTGGCGACAAGCCAGCCGAGGAATCGTACTTTCGCTCGGTCGGCTACGTGGAAGCAAAGCCGGTGCTGGAGGCGGTGGCGAGCGACGACATGTCTTCATCGACCGCTGACGGGCAAGTCCAGGGATCCACGTCACACCGCGCCTTCTGGCAGGAACAAGCCAGGCAAGCAAACGAGCGATTGCGGAGTGAGTCCGAGCGTGTGCGCCGTCGACGACAGTCGGCGCCGCCGATTCAGATTGGCCCTCCCCAATTGCCACCGCCGTCGATTCCCATGATCCGGTTGTCGTTTGCCATGGCGGCCGTAACCGTCCTCTTGTTCGGCGTTTGGCACTGGGTCGCTCCTCCCATCACGATGCCCACCTTCTTGGTACCGGATGCCGCCTCACTGAATCGGCGACCGGAACTTTCCGATGAGTTTGAGCCCGTCGACGATGTGGTTGCGTTGACACTGCCAACCAGCTTCGCGCGGATCACACAGCCGCTTCCCAATCGCTTGCGATCCGGATGCGCGGCGGGCTTGGTGATCTGGGCCTTCGCCTGCTTGATCGGTCGATGGATCTAGCCCCGACTCCCGCCTCCAGAGCTTCGGTGGTCATGGACTTGTCAGCCTGGTTCGCATCGGGAACCGGCTGCGGAAAAGACTTCAGATGCGGGGCCGATTGTGTCGACATTAACGATTAGTCGCGCTATGACGCCGCCTCCGACACTTTGCCACTCCCTCCCGGTAGATCCCAACCGATGTCAACCGATTCCCTATTCGAAGTGCCGCCGTTCCCCTCCTTTCCCAGCACTGATCGGTACGTGCCGTTGGGATCGGTGCGTGAAACAATCGATCGCGTCAGTCGTGGAATCGAGGCACGTGAATCGATCCTGCTGATCATTGGCCCCCCCGGCTCCGGCAAATCGCTGGCCTGCCGAAAGCTGGAACAGAAGTATCGCACCAGCCATCAAGTCGTACGTTTAGGCGACGCACCCCTTGTCGACGCCAGTGACGTAACGCGGCATTTGCTCCATGCCCTGAGAGCCGACCTTCGATCACTGAGTGACCAGGAATTGCATCTGGCATTGGTGGATCATCTTTCGGCCGAAAACGATGATCGCCGAGGCTTGCTGCTGATCGTTGATGAAGCTCAATCTCTGTCAACCGAAGCGTTGGAAGCGATCCGAATGGCAACAAACATCAGTCGCGATGGCATCCCGCTGGTGACCGCCGTGCTGTGTGGCAACAACCGACTGGACGAGACCCTGACGCTGCCATCGATGGAACCGCTGGTCCAGCGGGTTTCCACTCGATGCTATCTGCATCCGCTGAATGCGATCGAGACTCGCGAGTACATCAACGGATCGATTCGAGCGTGTGGCGCCGAACCAACCGAAGCGATCTCGGATGAAGCCATCGCCGCGATCCATCACGCCAGCAGCGGCGTGCCTCGATTGATCAACCAATTGATGACGCAATCGATTGACGTTGCCGAGGCTCGCGACCAAATCGTCATTGACGAACCAGTTGTGGATGCGGCCTGGGCACAGCTGCAGCAGCTGCCAGGACCGATCATTGACGAAACGGAATTGGCCCAACCAATCAGCAGCATCGAATTTGCCCCGTTGGCCGACACGAAGAGCGAACCGGCACCCACTGAGTTAGACCACCGTGAGTCGGGCGAAACTGCAATTGCCGAAGGTTCTAATGCCGAGAAGACCGCGCCGGCAGAGGACAGTCATCTGGACGATGTTGCGGCTGAGGAACTTGAGGCTCCAATCTCGGAAGAAGCGGCGATTGTGTTGCAAGCGGCCGAGGCGTCGGAACAACTGTTGGAGCAGCTGCAGACGGTTGCCACTCTGGGATCGTACGAGTCGGCGGACCCACTTCCCATCGAAGCATTGGAGGCGACCGTTTCTTCCGAATCGATTCCTTCGTCAGGTATCAAAACTTCCACTGACGCCACTCCAAGTCTCACCAAGTTGGTGCCCGACGGTCTCTTCGGGGACTTTGACGATGAAGAAGAGATCGCGGTCGGCGCCGCCGCACCCGCACCCACCTCGATCGCGGGAGCTGTAGTCACAGCCGAACCGCTCGCAACCGAGCCGGAATCAGATCACGTGGAATCGGGAATCGTTGCGTCCAGTGAGGATCTGAGGATTGCCTGCGATGAATCGGCCGACCTGCTCACGCTGGGCGGCGACCAGGATCATGAGCCGGTCACTTGGTTGACCGAGGACGAGGATGGGATGCTGGTCCGAGACGACAAGGACCTGCTGGTCATCGAGGACGAGATCAGCCTGGACGAGCCGGACGCCGTGATTCTAGAGGAAGAAGACGACGACGAGGTCATCGCAGTCGACTTCCAAGCCATGCTCAGCAAGATGCGTGCGAGCGGCTGATCGCTGGCTTTTGCGATGTGTTCGCGTAGAATTCCGTTTGGTCAACACGCGGCACCGGAAAGGCATTGGCTATGACTTCGCTACTAAGTCCGATCGACGCCGTATCCACTCAGGATCAGATCAACTCTGGCCTTGCCGAGGCAGCGGGACTGATGCCGTTTGCCAGTGAGCTGGTTCGTTTGGCGGACGCCCAGCAGATCACACCTGTCTTGGTCACGCCGTCCTACTTGCGACTGCAGCCCCCGTTCTTTGTCGCCTTGGCGGAATCGATTTGGCGAACGTCGATGCGGCCGGCCCAGATCGATTGGGCGGTTCAGGGGGATTCCTTGCTGGCCGGGTGGAGCCAGTGGAACACCCAACGATTGGTCGACCGGGTCAATCGATTGTTATCGCAGATCGATCGAGGCCAAATCTCGCTCACCGAAACGATCGGTCGCCCTCAAAACGAATCGACTTCATTGGTGGTCGGCCTGGCAGATCCCGGAATCGAGCTTCCCACGTGGGCGACGGCGATCCCCTTCGGCCTGTCCAGATGAGCCCGCTGGGCAAATGGTTGAAGGACGGCTCGCTTCGCAGCGGCAATGGGTTCACCCTTCCTCTTGAACGGTCAATGGTTAAACGACCTGGATTCGTCCTAGGCGGTTTTCCAGCTGAAATTGCCGAATTTCGGCGTCTGTGGCATACCGGTTTGGAGTGTGATTTATAAAATTCGGGAAAGTTTCTGCTGACGGATGATCGATACCATCCCTACAGTCTCCGCGGCTTACCGGATCATCGCGTGATCCAGCCGCCTTTCCCTCAACTGTCCGGCTGTTGTGGACGGTTCCCACGATCAACTCAAAGTTCGCGCGTCCCGCAGGGTCGAAGCGATCCCTCTATGAGCAATACTCTCCCCGAAACGTCCAAGAAAGTATCCTCGGTCTCCGGTATCACGGTTCGCTTGGCGGGCGATTCTGGTGACGGCATGCAACTGCTTGGAACTCAACTGACCAACACCAGCGCCGTTGCTGGTAACGATGTCGCGACGGTCCCCGACTTTCCTGCCGAGATTCGTGCTCCACGCGGCACGCGAGC
>JBCCUO010000258.1:0-5975 GCA_039196805.1 Planctomycetota bacterium
AAACAACAGTCTCTCGCTGATGTCTGGCAAAGAATGCTGAGCGTGAAGCTTCCTAAGTCTCTGGACAATCAACTTGCTGTCTTTGTACTGGCTAGGCTGCAGGTGGGGTCTTTCCGCGTAGAAGTTTCGCACGTACAGGTAGTTGTCGGTTCTGACCGATCGAATGTGGTCGGTCGCCTCGCCACAACGGTCTCGGGCTGCAAAAACCGCTGGCTTTGCTTGGTAATCCTTAGCCAGTAGGTCATCACCCTGCATCGAGCGTGGGATCGGGATTCCCGCGTAAGCCAGCGAGAGTGCAGCGATGTCGATGTGTTCCACCAAATCGCTGCGAAGCTGATGCGCGTCCACGCCGGGACCGCAGATCACCAGCGGAATGTGCGTTCCTTCGTCGTACAGAAACTGCTTACCGCGAGCGTGACTGATGCCATGATCAGTGAAGAAGACGATCAACGTCGATTCAAGCAGTCCTTCCGAACGTAGTCGTGCGATCACACGGCCGACATGCTGGTCTGTCAGTCGAACGGTATCCAGATAGGTTGACCAGTCACGCAACAACACCTGGTCCCTGGGATAATAGGGTGGCAAAGTGACTGAACCAGGATCCGTGACGTCACCCAGTTCCGCTCTGACGCGACGGTCAAGAGCGTCATAGCTAGCGAGCGACGCTCCACGCATCTTGCCTCCGTTCAGCTGGACTTGCATGAAGAATGGTTGGTCGGCCATTCGCCCCCGCCAGTCATGGCTGTTGTAAATCGTCTTGTCCCAGTCGAAGTTGTAGTCCGTCTTCCCCGGACGAGGCTTCGTCGTCGGAAGTCCGCGATGATCGAAACCGCGAAGTCCGCTTCCGTTACAGGTCCAGTATCCGGCTTCCTGAAACAATTTGGGAATCGGACGCACCCCCTGAGGAAGCTGAATGCGATGTTTGCCCCGACCGCTGCGATGGTGATGAGCACCAATGGTGGTCTGGTACATTCCGGTGATCAGGGCCGAGCGAAACGTCGAGCAAACGGGGGACGTCGCGTACGCGCGAGTGAATCGAATCCCCCGCCTTGCCAAGCTGTCGACGTTGGGGGTAGCGATCAAGTCTTGGCCATAGCAGGAAAAGTCGGCCGACATGTCGTCCACTACGAACCACAAGATATTCGGTCGATCCGCTCGGGCGCTCGAATGGCTGCCCAATGATGACAAGACGATCAACGCGACAAGCGACTTGACGGTGAGGCGCAAGGAAACGACTGAGAGCATGGCGACTTGACGAATGGGTGTTGGGTCGAAACAGGCATTGTAAGTCGTCTCGCCAGCGTCGGGTTGTGTGGTCTCTCGGGTCCACGCGCGCTAGCGGATGGCGATTGATCGTCGAAACAGCGCTAAGGAAGCGATGAAGAAGGCCATTGCGATCGCTGCGACGGCGATAAACGATTCCCAGACCAGGTCGAATCCAGCGCCCCGATAGACGACCGCTTGAGCAATGCTGACAAAGTGGCGCGACGGAAGAAAGAAGGTGATTGGCTGCAGCCATTCGGGCTGACTCTCCACCGGCGTGATGCTTCCCGAGAGCATCTGCAGCACCACGATGGTTAGCGTAACCAACAACGCAAACTGAGCCATCGTCCGAGAGATCGTCCCCAAAAAGACACCCAATGCGGTCGCAAAGAGCAAGTACGTTGCGGTCGCCGCCAGGAATAGGATCCTCGAGCCCGCGATCGGGACGTCCAGTAATCCTTGAATGACCAGCAGCAACGCCAGGCTAACGGCCAGCAGGATGATTAGGGCGTTGGACCAGATCTTTGCCAATGCAATGTCAAGAGACGTGAGCGGCATGACCAGCAGGTGTTCGATCGTCTCGTGCTCCCGTTCACGAATCAATGCGGCTCCGGTCAGGATGATCGTTAGCATCGAGATGGAGCTAATCAGCGCCATCAGACTGCCAAACCAGACGGGGTTTCCGTTTGGGTTGAATGCTCGACGGGTAACCAGCCTGATCGCGGTCATGGATTCCGTGTCGCTGTCACTGACGAATCGATTGACCTCCGATTCGATGATCGACTGAATGTAGTTGGCGCCCACACCTGCTTGTCCCATCGCGGTAGCATCTATGTTGAGCTGAAGCTCTGTCGGCCGGCGTTCAATCACATCACGCTCAAAATTGGGTGGGATCGCTAAGACGAATATGTATCGACTGGAATCCATTGCGCGATCGACGTCACGAGCCTCGATCGATTCCACGGTTTGAAAACTGGGTGGGAAGTACGCGTTGCTAATCCGAGCCGAAAGCGTGGACCGATCCTCGTCAACGATGCCGATCGAGGCGTGGTGCACGTCCGTCGAGATACCGGTTGCTTCCAGATAAATTGCTACCGAGAACGAGTAGACGAGGAACACCAGCAGCACCCGGTCCCGCATCAGCGCGCGCAATTCCTTGGTGCCCAACCAAAAGACCTTGCGGAGACGTTTCATCGATCTATGCCTCCTGTTTGCGGAGAACCAGTGACGTTAGCGCCAGTAGGACGGGGGTAAAAGCGACCAAGGCAAGAAAGTCTGGTAGCAACTCACTTGCGCTGAGGCCTTTGGCGAAGGCCCCGATACTGGCATGCATGTAGTAGCCAGCTGGCCACAACTTGCCCACGACGAATGCCGGGCCCTCAAGTGTTGAAACGGGCTGCATCATGCCAGAGAACTGCAGCGTCGGAACGATCGTGACGATCGTTGAAACGAAGACGGCAGCGACTTGGCTGCGAGTGAAGGAAGAGACCAAGAGCCCGATGGACGTGGTGGCGGCGACATACGCGACCGCACAGGCGCTGAGCAACATCGAGCTGCCCTTCAGGGGCACGTCGAACAGAAAGACGGCGAACAGCGTCATCATTACGAAGTTGGCGAATCCGATCATCACGTACGGAAGTTGTTTGCCGATCAAGAATTCAAGCTTCGTCGTGGGAGTTACGTAGAAGTTCGTGATCGACCCCAGTTCCTTTTCCTTGACAACGCTGACCGCCATGAGGATCGCCGGGATCAACACTAGCAGGATTGCAGGTACGCTGGGCACCATCGAGTAGATGCTTTCGAACGTGGGGTTGTATCGAAAGCGAGTCTCAACCCGAACCAGTGGTTGCACCTGACTAGAAGGCAACCCGCGGTCTTCTCGCATCACACGCGCTAACGCCGATCGATGGACTCCCTGGACGTATCCGTCGGTCGTTGAAGCTCGCGACGGATTCGCACCGTCGATCCACGCGGAAACCTCGGGAACGGCTCCTCGCCGAAGCTCTCGCCCGTAGTTGTGCGGCAACTCGATCGCCAAGCTGATCTGGTTGGATTTCAGTTGCTGAACCAGCTGATCGCGCGTCGACAGTGGACTTTGCTGAACGAAATAGGCCGATCCGTCCAGTGCGGAGACGTAGTCACGGCTAGCGGGCGTCTGATCGTGATCAAGGACAGCGAATTTCACATCGTTGACGTCGTCGGTGATGCCGTAGCCGAAGACGAACATCAACAGCAGGGATCCGATGAACGCGAACGCCAATCGGACCGGGTCGCGCATCACCTCCAAACCTTCGCGATAGCTGTACGCGAGCAGCCTAGACAAACGAAAACGGGAAGCGGTCTCCGGTACCGTCATGTCTTCAATGACGGTGCTGTCTGCTGCGATCTTGGGCACGCTATCAGCGACGGTAGCGGACGGCGTTTCGATCGCGTCCTGCATGTACTGGATGAAGGCCTTTTCCAAGCTGTCGGTCTGTTTGCTTTGAACCAACCGTTGCGGCGTGTCGGAAGCGAGCACGTTCCCGGCGTGCATCAGCGAGATTCGGTCGCACCGCATTGCTTCGTTCATGAAGTGCGTGGAGATAAAGATCGTGACCCCGTGTTCTCGGGAAAGCTCAATCAGGAGTCTCCAGAAGTGGTCTCGCGCGACCGGATCGACTCCCGAGGTGGGCTCGTCAAGGATCAGCATGTCAGGGCGATGCAGCACCGCGACCGCCAGCGAAAGTCTTTGTCTGACACCCAGCGGCAAATCGTTGGCGAGTTTCTCCGCGACGTCGGTCAAGCCGAACTGACGTTTCAGTTCGTCGACACGGGGCCGGCGATCTGGAATCGGCAAATCAAACAGTCGAGCGTGCAGCCACAGGTTCTGGTCGACGCTCAACTCGCCGTACAGAGAAAACGACTGCGACATGTAACCAACGCGCCGACGCATCTCCACTTTGCCCGCTTGCAGCGTCTTTCCGAACAGCTTTGCTGAACCCTCGCTGGCGGGCAGCAAGCCGGTCAGCATCTTCATCGTGGTGGTTTTGCCACAGCCATTTGAACCAAGGAATCCGAAGATCTCTCCGCGATGGATCCGTAGGCTGACGTCGTTGACCGCGACGAAGCTGCCAAAACGCCGTGTCAATCCAGTCGCCTCGATTGCCAGTTCCCGACTGGTCACCGGAAGGCTTGGCACGTTGAGCGGGCGGCGATTTTCGTTTCCGCTCGGCAGCAGAGTGACGAAAGCTTCTTCCAAGGTTTCGGTTTTCGTTTGTTCGCGAAGATGAGCGGGGGTGCCCACCATGAGGACCCTTCCCGAGTGCATTGCAACGAGCGAATCGAAACTTTCAGCCTCCTCCATGTAGGCCGTCGAAACGACGACGCTCATCTGGTCGTACTCTTCTCGCAACCGCTCGATGAGATGCCAAAACTGCTGTCGAGAAAGCGGGTCGACTCCGGTCGTCGGTTCGTCCAACAGCAGGAGATCCGGACTGTGGATCAGGGCACAGCAGAGGCCCAGTTTCTGCTTCATTCCGCCTGATAGCTTCCCGGCAGGGCGATCAGCGAAATCTGAAAGTCCTGTCGCCGTCATCAGCGACTTCATGCGAGCTCGGCGAAGTGAACGAGATTGATCGAATAGCCGACCGAAGAAGTCCAGGTTTTCAAAGACGCTCAGTTCTGCATAAAGATTCTTGCCCAACCCCTGCGGCATGAAAGCGATGCAAGGGCACACCGCCCGTCGGTGGGCAGCGTCTGCCATGGACCCGCCCAGGACGTCGACTGATCCAGTCTGAATCACTTTGGCTCCTGCGATCAACGACATCAGGGTTGATTTCCCCACACCGTCGGGGCCGATCAGTCCGATGACCTTGGCTGCAGGCAAGGACAGTGTGACTTCGTTTAGAGCCTGAGCGGATCCGTATTGATGACACAGTGATTCGATAGCGATGACCGGATCAGTGACGAGGTGGTTCATCGGTCACTCCGATGCAGCCTGTTGCACCGCGAGCGCGTCCAGATCGGGAGGCTGGTCTGGAAACGGCGTGGAGAGGAAATCGGGCCACTGGGTGGATCGATCTGTTTTCACGTACGCGACGCCTCGGATGCCGGTCTTGATCCGCTCCAAGTAGGGTTCGACCCGCTCGGGAGGCAAACGAACCTTGACGCGGAACATCAGTGCATCGCGTTCATCCGCCGTCTCAACCTGCTTAGGTGTGAATTGGGCCTCTGGGGAAACGAACGTGACCGACGCTCGAGCCGCGTACTCTGGGATGACGTCGAACACGACTCGTGCGTCTGCTCCAATGGGTGTGCGCACCGCTGCTTGGGCAGGCAAGTAGATTTCCATGTAGATGTTCGAAAGATCCAGAATCGTCATCACTTTTCCGCCCGCTGACAGCACTTCGCCTGGCTCGGCCAGTCGATAGAGCACGCGTCCGCGCACCGGACTGACCAAGATGGCGTCTTCCAGTTGCGTCTCGATTTGCTTGACCATCGCTTCAGCCGCCTTGACGGCGAACTCTTGGGTTCTGAGAGCCGCCTTCCGAGCGCCCAAGTTGGCACGGGCAACCGCTAGGGCATTGATCAGCGAGTCGTATTCGGACTGAGCGATTGCATTGCTGCCGATCAGCTTCTTGCCACGTTGGACCTGTTTGTCGGCCAGTGTGACATCGCTTTCTGCTTTGACGATGTTCGCGTTCGCTTGGTCGACCGATTGCTCAACCTCCGCC